>JAYUZN010001007.1:0-3391 GCA_043751755.1 Bacteroidota bacterium
CTTAGTGCATTTAATAACTATTGCGCCCTTAGTTTTTTCAAAGGGGCTTTGTTATGTGATACGCATAATATTCTTATCACTCAAACCGAAAATACGCAATCGACTCGGCAGATTCGCTTTACAGATGTTCAAGAAATCATAGAAAAGGAAGCTATTTTGAAAGCCTATATTTTTGAAGCTATAGAAGTGGAAAAAGCTGGGCTAAAGGTTCATTTGAAAGAAATATCAGAATTTGCGATTCCTATAGAATTTGAGCAGAAATTGGCAGAAAACCCTGCTTTGAAAACGGCGTTTGAAGCCTTGACAGCTGGGAGGCAAAGAGGCTATCTTCTCTATTTTTCCGCACCCAAACAAGCTAAAACAAGGCTGCTAAGAATTGAAAAATGTATGCCACAAATCGTTAAGGGAAAGGGATTGCATGATTGAGGTTTCACGCAGATTTCCGCAGACGGGGACGCAGAGTTGAGCAGATTAAGGAAAATTGCGTGCATAAAAGAGTGGCGCACTTTTCAAAAGTGCGCCACTCTTCTATAAACATTTTATTTGCGAAAATCTGCGGTTAAATCTGCGCGAAACAACCACAATCTGTCCATTTTCCACTTTATAAGCCCGTTCTTCCATATAAAAATTCCCCTCATAATCTTCTAATACGACTGTCGAAACCCTTGTACCATACGTAGGTGAAATAATAAATAAAGCAGATAACAGTTTTTCCCATTCCGGCGGGACACCCGTTTTTGGCAGTTTTTCGGGGGGGAAAGTAGCTGTATTTTGCAGCAAAGAAAAAGCTTTTTCAAGCGGAAAAACCCCTGTATTTTCTGCCAATAGTTGAGAAAAAAGAGCCTTATTTTCCGCCACTTTGGGCCAAGGTGTATCCAAAAGATGATTGCTTACTGCATAAATGCCTTTTTCTAAGGATTTAGGAGCGTTTTCTATATTGGAAAAATAGGCTAATTCTCCTTTTTCGTAGGTCAAAAGATTGTAGCCATTGTACAAATGTGCCTCAGCCTGCAAAGACTGCATATAGGCAAGCGGAGTCATTTCATTTTCCAAGAAATCGATACCTAAATCGCCCCTTGAAGGCGCATCTTTGCGGATATTTTGCGGGTCTCTGTAATTGGTAAGGGTCGCAAAACGCCCATTTTGGCTCAAAGCCAACCAAGTTCCGCCTGCTTGCAAGTCTCTTCCGCCAAAAATAGCAGGTTTATCCGCCCAGAAATGCGCAGTTTCGGTAGGACGATTCAGAAACTCATCACGATTGCCGATGAGGATAAAACGGTATTTTGGGTGCGCTTTGTGCGCAAAAAAAAGTGTACACATATGTTAATAAGCAGTTGAAAGTTATAAGTTGAGAGTTGAGAGTTATTGCCTAAAACGTTGCGGTAAAAAAACGCCTCTTCATTCCTATTTTGCTATCGTAAATGAGCCATCATCTTTTATCTTATTGACTTTCACCGTAATTTGCGCATTTTCCTTGTACTTATGATTTGCCACCATCATATTTTTCTCAACTACACTTCCATCTTCAAAGGCAATTCGTACAAAAATTTTGTTCTCATCAATGTCAAAAATAACCCCTTGCAATGCGTCATTTTTGGCAGCCACCATTTTGTTTTTGAAAAGGGTAGGTTTCGGTGGAGGAGGAGGATTATTTCCTTTTTTGCTGTCCGAAACAGTTTTTTCTATGGGCTTAGCGGTCAGACTCAACTGCCCGTAGCCTACATTCGTTTTTGCCCCTATGCCCAATGTGAGGAGGATTTTTTGGCAAAGAAGCCCCTTTTCAGCGATTGTCAATGTTCCTGCTTTCAAGTCAAACTGAAAAGTAAACTCAATTTCTGACCGTATTTTGAGGAATTTGATAGGCTTAGGGTTTTTGAGAGGGTTGCTGTGCGGCGTTATATAATCCGTATCCAAAAACTTCTTGCCTACACTACTCATGGTCGCATCATGAAAAATATCTCGTTTATAAATGCTGACATTTTCTTCATTGTGTAGCCCAAATAGCTCCTTTTCCAACTTGAGAATTGCGGTTGATTGTGCGTCTGTAATGGAATCAAGCGGCTGATAGGTTTTTTGCAAGAAATCCGTATCTTGTTTCAAGCCATTGAGGAGAGCTTGAATCCAATGGGATTTTACCTGTTTCAGGCTTTCATTTTTTTCCAAACACGGAAAAACACTCCTCAGCAAACCCTTGACAGAACTGCCTGGAATGACGGGAAAACCTGTGGTATGGTCGAAGGAAAAGCCAATTTTGAAGTCATTTTCATCGCCTTTTACGCCATGCGGCAGCCCTACTCCTATCGCTAATCCGGGATAAGTGGTATAGAGTTCAAAATGGAAATTGCCTATTTTATCCGGTTTTTTGTCTAATTTGGCGGCTAATAAATCGGCAATTTTATGGGCGTTAGGCACGATTCCTATGCCGATTGTGTACAAGTCTGTGTAGAAAGTATAGCCTAAATTTGCGTTCATAAAGTAGTTGAGAGTTATAAGTTGAGAGTTGAAAGTTGAGAGTTGAAAGTTGAGAGTTAGCATAAGGATTGAAATGTAAATAAGTTGATGATTTTATAGTCCCGTAGGGACGCGATATGTATAGAAAAAAAACATGCCCCCGCCCCCTCTTGTTTTTCGTGCCAGCACGAAAAATGGGATAAATTGGGGGGATGGATTCTATTTTCTATAAATATGTCGTCCCTACGGGACTAAGAAATGCTCAAAATGAGTGTTATAACTAAATCATCAAGTTATTTATTTTTCAATCCTTGGATAATTACGGACTCGTACTTAAGGATTATTTTTTCGGTTTTTTGTAGGTACGAATCATCATTTTCAGCGCAATAGACGCATCTATGATTTTGTTGCGCCAAATATTGAGTTGTGGCTTGTTGGAGTGGCTGTCTAAGCAGACAGCTAATAGCTTATCTGCAGTTGTGGTACTTGAGATAGCTGCCACTTCTGCAATGGCATCTAAGACTTTTTTTCGTTTGTCGTCCGCAGCGTAGGTCGCCAAAGTCTGAATCAAACCCGAAGTGATAACGGCGGGACCAAAACCTGCCAAATAGCCGTCATAGACATCATCACGCAAGGTGTGTGTATGCGTATCTACCAAGATATTGCGGCATAAAACCGTATTGGCAGGAACTAATAATTTTTCGATTGCGTTCATTGTAAGTAGTTGAAAGTTGTAAGTTGAGAGTTGAAAGTTAATATAAGTTTATCATAATCAATAACATATATCGAAAATATATGCTTAGATTATTTTTCACTCGTACTTAACATAAAATTAAAAGGTGGAAATGGCAGAAACCCCGTAGCCGATTGTGGCATTTGCGCCAATTTGAACGATTTGAGGGGTAGCAAACTCCTCGAAAAAGTCGGCACAAGCTACATT
>JAYUZN010001008.1:0-3347 GCA_043751755.1 Bacteroidota bacterium
TATTTCAATAACTTGATAATCAATTTTTTAAATCATTGATATTGATAAAACAAAATTAAAAAGTGTAACCTACTTTTGCTGTAATTATGAAACATGCCAGTTTTTTACTATAAAAAATAATCTGCCCCGTTTGTGAGGATAGAAATGGGCGCACAGATTTCTGCAAATTTTTCTTAATCTGCGTGAAATCTGCGTCCCTATCTGCGCTTATCTGCGTGAAATTCCCTACTTCACCGTTACCTTTTCTGTACTACTCAAAGCCCCTGTTTCATCAGAAACTTGAATAAAATACACCCCCGAAGGCAAAGCAGAAACATCTATTTTCGTATCTTCTCTAAAAGTCGTTTGCGAAATAACCTGCCCTACAGAATTGCTCAAACGCAAGTGGCAAAGCCCTGTGTATGAGACAGATACAGAAATATCTTTGTCCGCAGGATTTGGAAAAGCCACGAATTGTAACAAGTCTGTATTGCCTTTTCCTTCATCTATAGCCACATTATAGCCCTTAAAAATCGGCAATTCGAGGCGAGTAGCCTTGTCGGGAGCAAAATAAATGCGCTCTACGGAGCTACGTGGCATCATAAATTGCCCTGCAAAACTGTAGCCCCGTCCGTCCAAAGGCTTGCGGCGGAAAAATTCCCCTTCATTCAAAGGCAGATGCGAATTTGCCTGATAGCGAGGATAATTGCTGCCTTGAATAAAGACCTTCATTTTATGCCCTTTGCCCCAAGTATAAGCTATAGGCATCATTTCAAACTCATATTCATAGATTTCGCCAATGTTAATGTTTGAAAAAGGCTCATTTTGATTTTCTAAGCCTGTATCATGAATATGTTTTGCATACTTTCTTGCCCTTCCATTTACACAACCCTCAAAGACAAAGAAAATTCTGCCATCAGGATATTCGTCTGCAATGCGCACAAAAAAGTCCGAATCCGTAACGCCACTTGTGAGTCCTGCGGGATTCGAACGGGCATATAAAGTTACTTTCGGATAGCCAATTACGCAAATCGAATCCTGTACAGCCGCCGTTTCAAACTTCAAAACGCCCGGACGATTGAGGCAAACATTGTTATTTTCTGCCGAGTTCATCTGCATTTGCCCCTGACTTACGCGGTCGCCCGAAGGAGTAGGCACTATCATATTCGCCCCGCCTACGGTCATTACAGGATTGTCGGGGTCGTCCAAATACATGGCATTTCCCTCGTCTGAAGTAGGCGCAGTCATATTGACAGTTCCATTTTTGTGGAGATAAAAGTTCTGCCAAGCGATTTGATGTTGCAAAGGAAAGGTGTCATTCGCAAACCAATAATTGCCCACATGCGCATTTTCTGCCACGCCGTCATCTACGGGACCGGGTACAAAGAAACGAATATTGGGAAAATTGTTGTAATTCAAGGGTTTTAAGCCCGTTGTCGTTCCTACGCCGCCAATTTCAGGAATCAAAGGGCTGCCCGTTGCAGGCACATCTATCGTAATTTCTTGCTTTACCTCGCCAATTAAGGGCAAAGTCAATTTTATTTCCACCGTCAAATTCTTCAAACCCGCATTTCCTGTCATAAAATTGAGCAAATCGGGAAAAGGAAAAATAAAATCCTTTGCAGGAACACGCACTTCCCCTGTTCCCCCCAAGCCCAACAAAGTAAGCGGCTGCCATCTTTGAGTTTCGGGAATACGCACTTTAGGTTCTCCAATTTTCTTGTAATTTTCGTTGTTATTCAAGGTTAAACGAAACCATGAAATAATTTCAGACTGAATTACTTTGTTGATATCCAAGCTGTTAATGTCAATATCATCAATCGCTATCCCAATAATATCGCCCACATTTGCGGGATAAGTTCTGTCCCCCGTTTCGCGTCCGCCAATCGTTTGATGCGCCCAAGGTCCTACGACAATTTTTTGCTTCGTTTGATTGTTCACATCAGAAGTCAAAAGTTTGCGGGTAGAACGCCACGTTTCCAACTGCCCATCTATAAAAATATCCCACCAGCCTGTCAAGTGATATATCGGCACGTCCATGTTATCGTAGCGACTGCTGGTAAGATTGGGCAAAGCCGCTTGCGTAGTCGGGTTAAATGCCTCCCCGTCCGCATTGACAGGCGCATGACTTGCGTCCATATCCGCCCTGCCTACCGAGTTTGGATAATAGCCACATACCTCACTTCCTTCCAAGTTTCCATTCAAATTCAAATCATAACGCACTGTAACAAAGTGGTCTATGGCACGATTAGAAGCTACAAATTTATCTGGAGCAGCATAATCGGAGGAACTATGAACGGTGTTATTGATGGAATTATCCATGTAATTTGCATTGTCATCTGTATCAGCGATTTGTCCACGCAGCCAACCTGTTACAATTCTATCCCGAAACACGCCATTCTGAAAGCCTGTATAGCGATAATGTTCATTTGTGCCGACAATGGGAAAAAGGCATTTTAAGCCCCTATCTAATGGGTCAATTTTGTGTGCTGCCGCCGCTTGCAACTGCGTATTTGCCAAAGCAGAAGCCCCAAACATGCCAATAGAGCCATTGTTATAGAAATCTTCTGTTTCTTTTACGCCATCACCATCTAAGTCATACCACCTTTTCAGCCCATTTGCCAAATACTGCACGCTGTTATAGCCGTCTTCATGGCGATTGCCATTGCGCGCATCTGCCCATTTTGTCGTGTCCAAGACGTGCGTATATTTGTGATAGGGGTTTTTGTTCCAACTATCGCTAAACATGGGAAAATACACGCCTTCGGAGGTATAACGCCCGCGCATGTCTTGCAAAGCATAGTTATAGCCCAACAAAGTTACAATTCTGCCCACCACATCACCATTTTTGCTATAAGGCGTGCGGGTAAAAAGCATCGGCATTTGGTAGGGATTCGGGTTCACGCCGCCATCAAGCGTATCATAGATAAACAGCTGAATCCCACGTGGAATCAGCTCCAATCTCTGCGTTCCCAGATTGACCGAGCCAATAATGGGTACCTCTACCGAACCCAAATCAATATCTGTAACCAAAGAATCTTGCGTTTCTTGGGTATAAATATCGGTCATGAGCTTAGTGCCATCAGGCATCACAATCGGCACAGTTTCCATTTTGGAAAACTCCTCTAATGCGTCAATCGTGCCATTGAGATTGACTTGTGCCTGCAAGGGCAATAGTAGTGCAAGAAAACAAGAAATGTGTAATATTTTTTTCATAATAGAAACGGAATAAATAAGGCTACAATAATAGGGAGTTTTTTGGGAAAAGTCAAATTTTTTCCTGCTGTAAAGAAAAAAGAGCTAAATTTTTCGCTTTTGAGCCTAAAAAACCGCAAAGTTCGCAAGGAAAGCTCACGCAAAGGACGCAA
>JAYUZN010001009.1:0-2052 GCA_043751755.1 Bacteroidota bacterium
TGTGGGAAAAACGCTGCCTGATTATGTGGCTTTCGAGATTCCGCCTGCTTTTGTGGTGGGTTATGGATTGGATTATGCGCAAAAAGGCAGAGAATTGAAGGAAATTTATGTGCTTTCGGATTAGCACGCAGATTGTTGCCGTTGTCAGTGAGGACACTGACAACAGCGCGCAGATTTTCGCAGATAGTAAAATAAACGGTTGATTATTATTAACTTATACTAATTTTCAATTTTCAATTTACATGGATTACGCGATTTCAGACATACATGGTTGCAATAAAACTTTTTTGGCTTTGTTGGACAAAATTGGCTTAAAAAAAACAGATAATTTGTTTTTATTAGGCGATTATATTGATAGAGGTCCCGACAGCAAGGGCGTTATAGACACGATTTGGCGACTTCGGGCGGAGGGCTACAACGTGCGAACCCTCAAAGGCAATCACGAGCAAATGATGTATAATGCCTATACTGCTTTGTTATGGGAGGAAATAGATTTGTGGTTAAGCAATGGTGGGAAGGCTACTTTGCAATCTTTTGGGGTGTCAAGGGTGCTAGATATTCCTACGAAATACCTAGATTTTGTCAAGACTTTGGAGCTATATATCGAGTTGCCCGACTATTATTTGGTACATGCTGGCTTCGATTTTAGCAAAGAAACCATTTTTGAAAACACAGAAGCAATGTTGTGGATACGGCGGTGGTACATAGATATTGTACCCGAAATGCTGAATGGCAAAAAGGTCGTACATGGGCATACGCCGATGAAATATGAGGATATTTTGGATATGATGGCGCAAAAACCGTATCCGGTCTTTGATATTGATGCGGGCTGTTTTGCTTTGAAGGAGGGCTATGGGCATCTTTCCGCCTTGAATTTGACTACGGAAACCCTGATTTGGCAGAAAAGAACGGATTATTGAGAATTGAAAATAATGACCAAATATTTAGGGCTACCGCACCAAAATTAAGTAGAGAAAGAAAAATAAATAACTTGATATTTTTCTTACCACTAAGGCACGAAGAACCACTAAGCAATGGGGTAAAAGAAGGAATCTAAGGGACATTTTTCTTTCTTAGGAACGAAAATAAAATAACTTGACATTCTTCTCACCACTAAGGCACTAAGAATCACTAAGCAATATGGTAAAAGAAGACATCTAAGCCACGCTTTTTCTTTCTTAGTTTACTTCGTGCCTTAGTGGTAAATGATGATTTTATTCTTTTGGTGTTCCTTAGTTTCCTTTGTGCCTTAGTGGTAAATTATAAACTTAATATTTTTGTGTTCAGAGTAGCTAAAATCGACAAAAAAAAAAATTATGGAATTTCGGCTAAAAAGCACTCTTACTCATCTGCGAAATCCGCTCTCATCTGCGCCTATCTGCGTGAAAATCCGAAAAACCATGAAAAAATTTCTCCTTCCTGCACTTGCTACCTGCCTCACCTTCAGCCTGTTGGCAGCCATTCATTTCCCGATTCCTACTTGGCTGGCAGAAATAGCGACAACTTACGCCCAATTTCAAGCCACTTTCCCCGAAGAAAAAGTCTATCTACAAACCGACAAACCCTTTTATCGTCCGGGCGAAACTATATGGTTTGCAGCGCACATTCGCAATGCAAGCAACTTTTCCACGCAAATTGGCAGCGAAGTTTTGTATATAGAATGGTGGAATCCCGAAGGAAAAAAGCTATTTGAAGTCAATTTGCCGATAGAAAAAGGCGTGGCGACAGGCGACATTTCCCTTGCACCTAACGCTACAGGCGGCATTTATCACCTCAAAGCCTATACAAATTGGCAGAAAAATGACAGCATTCCTACCCTTTTCGACAAAGAAATAACGGTACAAGCCGTAGTACTGCCGCGCCTGAAAATGAATTTGGACTTTGTGGAAAAAGGCTATGGAAAAGGCGCGACAGCCCATGCCAAATTGCGCCTTGAAAGCAATGAAAATCAGCGTAACTATCCAGCCTATCTAAAATGCTGATTAATAGCTACTTATAAATAAAAATAATTTCATATTTTCAATAAAAACACAAATAAAACATGGTGTAGGC
>JAYUZN010001010.1:0-7627 GCA_043751755.1 Bacteroidota bacterium
ATTGGGGGGGAAATACCATTTTCTATAAATATTTCGTGCCTACGGCACTAAGAAATCCCCAAAATGAAATTGTTATGTTATTTATTTTCTATTCCTTATAAGTTGAGAGTTGAAAGTTAATATAAGTTTATCATAATCAAAAATATATATTTAGATTATTTCTCACTCACACTTAAGGAACGAAAATTAAATAACTTAACAGTTTGTCATTTGCCCCCCTGCCCTAAAGGGGGCTAAAGCCTTTCTCCCCCTTCAGGGGGGCGGGGGGGCAAATGCCTTTTACAAAAATTACGATAAAATCGGGAACTTATTTAATTTCCATTTCTAACACAGATTTACACAGATTAGCTGTTTCTTTATCTGTGTAAATCTGTGTTAATCTGTGGTGATTCTACCCCATTCTTGCAATAATCTCCTCTCCAAATTCGCTGCATTTCAACTTCGTAGCTCCTTCCATCAAACGCTCAAAATCGTAGGTTACTCTTTTGGCATTGATAGCGGCTTCCAAGCCTTTGACTATCATGTCTGCGGCTTCTTTCCAGCCCATAAATTCCAACATCATCACCCCCGAAAGGATTACAGATGAAGGGTTTACCACATCTAAACCCGCATATTTGGGCGCAGTGCCATGTGTTGCTTCAAACAAAGCATGACCCGATACATAATTTATATTTGCGCCAGGGGCAATGCCTATTCCGCCTACTTGGGCAGCAAGGGCATCGGACAAATAGTCCCCGTTCAAATTCAAAGTTGCTATCACATCAAAGTCGGTGGGGCGCGTCAGAACTTGTTGCAAAGCGATGTCTGCAATGGCATCTTTTATCAAGATTTTGCCTGTAGAAAGGGCGGCTTTTTGTTCAGCATCAGCCGCCGCTTGCCCATTTGCCTCTTTTGTGCGGTCGTATTGCGCCCAAGTATATACTTTTTCGCCAAATTCTTTTTCTGCCAAGGCATAAGCCCAGTCCCGAAATCCGCCTTCTGTGAATTTCATTATATTGCCTTTGTGTACAATCGTTACGGATTTGCGCTTGTGTGTGATGGCGTATTCAATCGCTGCACGCACCAAACGCTCTGTACCGACTTTAGAAACGGGCTTAATGCCTATACCCAATTCTACCTTGTCTTCTATGTCCAAGCCTGCAAATTTCTCCCAAGCCTGCACTTTTTCGACCGTACCAAAACGGATTTTTTCAAAATCTTTGGGATAATGTGTGGCAAAGAAATCTAATAATTGCTGCATTTTTTCTGTGCCTGCTTTTGCCTCAATTCCTGCATAAATATCTTCTGTATTTTCCCTAAAAATGACCATATCCACCAATTCGGGCTGTTTTACGGGAGAAGGAACGCCTGAAAAATAGCGTACAGGACGCAAACAAACATACAAATCCAATTGTTGGCGCAAAGCCACATTCAAAGAGGTGATGCCGCCGCCAATAGGCGTAGTCAAAGGTCCTTTGATAGCCACCAAATATTCGGAAATGGCTTGAACGGTTTCGGTAGGCAGCCAATTTTGGGTTGCATTGAAGGCTTTTTCGCCTGCCAATACCTCCAACCATTCGATTTTGCGTGTGCCGCCGTAGGCTTTTTCCACCGCCGCATCAAAGACGCGTACCGAAGCGTTCCAAATATCGGGGCCTGTGCCGTCTCCAATTATAAATGGAATAATGGGCGTATTCGGAACTTGTAAAATGCCGTTTTGTGTAGAAATTTTTTGTCCAGACATGTGTGGGAAATGAGAAATGAAAATTGAGAAATAAAAAATACAGAAGTGGAAATTGAGAAGGCAAAGGTAGCTAAAAAACTTTGGAAGTATTTTGGTTCACGCAGATTTTCACAGATTTAACCGCAGATTTTCGCAGATTTTTCTTTATCTGCGTTAAATCTGCGTCCTCATCTGCGAAAATCTGCGTGAAACACGAAAATATGTGCGAAAGAGTAACACGCATCTCCCCTTTTTTGGCACGCCCCCCCTTTTTTTCGCAATAAAAGCAACCTTTAATAGTCTTTTTTTCGTAAAGAACCTATATCACAAATATTAATTATTATCATTATGCAACGTATCTTTTTTTTGTTGGGCATCAGTATTATGTTGATGAGCTTTACGGGGATTCAAAAACTTACCCCTATTAACGCAAGTGGCTCCTCTTTGAAGTTTACCATAAGTGGACCTTTGGGAGAAGTCGCAGGAAGTGTGAAGGGCATAAAAGGCGAGGTCGTTTATAATAGCAGCGACTTGGCAAATTCGAAAGTGAATGTTTCGGCGCAGGTAAATACTATCAAAACAGGGATTGATATGAGAGATGGACATCTCCAAAAGCCCGAATTTTTTGATGGGGCAAAATATCCTACCATGTCTTTTCAATCTGTGAGATTTTTCTCAACTTCGGCAGGCGTGGCAGTAACGGGCAATTTTACGCTCAAAAATGTAACTAAAAGTATCAATGTGCCGATTAAAGCAAGTACTGTAAGCGGAAAACAGGTTTTTACAGGTACATTTAAGATAAATCGCCAAGATTATGGATTGAGTGATAAAACGCCCGGCGTTGGGAATACAGCGACTATTACTTTTGTTATAAAAGAATAAGCTTTCATTTCACGCAGATGCGCGCAGATTTAGGCAGATTTCGCAGATAAAAAAATGAATGTGTTTTTGTTTTATCTGCGAAATCTGCTTTCATTTGCGAAAATCTGCGTGAACCTCGACTACGCCATTTCTTGCTGCGGCAGAAACTCCTTCATATATGCATATTTCTCTGTAAATTCCCCTTTCCAAAGAATTACAGCTCTTTTGATAGCCTCGGGCAAACCCGATTCTGCCACTGTATCTGCCTCATAATCTGCAGCTGTGATGCCCGCCATAAACTCACTCATATTGCGACTAAATGCCGCAGAAGCATCAGCTGGAAACTCGCAAGGCAGATTCGTAACTGCCAAAACAGAGATACCAGAAGGTGCAAAACCATTTGTTTCGGTCTGTGTTTCAGGGTGATAGGTAAAAATAGGGTCATCTATCCAAGTGTCATGCGAAAACTCTACCCCCCCTTCTGGGTCGCAAGAAATGTCGCCAATAACCCGCAATACTTTGTGTTTTGCATACCATTTTTGCGTATCTTCTCGTGAAAATAGGCGTGGATATTGCGGACTCCACAAAATACAGTTCATAAAAAGAGTAATATAAGGGAAAAACGTATCCATATTGGATTCAAAATGCGCAGGGCTTGCCAAGTAAAAATCCGATTTTTCGCGGCGATTCATCTTTTCATATTTTTCCTTTATTTTGGCAGATGTTTTGGTTTTTAGGCGAAACATGTCAGGAATATTTAAGACTAATTTATAGACAAAATTGCGTGAACCTTTGACAAACACATCTGTAACTTGCTCTGGCGTAATGTTAATAACAGGTAAACTATCGAAAATTTCTTGCGCTCCGATGCTGGTTTTGCCATTTCCCAAAAAACAAAAAATCATAGGAGGCATTTTCATCGTAGTTCCTTTCTGAATTATCTCCTCTTTTACCTCCCTCAAAATGTCCTTTAATACGGCTAAATCACCCTTTTCGATGGCTTGTGGCAGCCTTTGAAAACGGCTTACTATGCCTTCTGCCTTCAACTTTTGCCCCAAAGCCCACAATGAATCTACCATGCCTGCATAACCCGCATAATAGGTAAAAGCGGTTATATGGCGGATATTTTTTTCATTGACTATCAATTCATAATCAATCAAAGTGCATTTTTTCTCGACAAAGGTCTGCAACATTTTGCGGTTTTTCTTTTGCCCTTTGTGGGTATGCGAAAAAATATAATAAGCAGTTGAAGGGCTAATGTGCTGAATTTCAATTTCTTTTACGCCTAATACTACATTTGCTTCGGAAATATCTTCTGTGATTTCTCCGCCAATTCCTTCAAAAGATGCATCTTTAAAAGCTCTTTTTATTTCCTGATTGTCAGGATTGATGGCAGGTTGCAACAATAAACGGCTTCCTTTTGCGGTGATTCGTGCAGCTAAGGAAGGCACAATCGGCGTGCGTGTCTCTCTTTTTTTACTCAAATCTTCTCTACGAATGGCAATAATATTCTTCATATACAGGTATTTCTCGCAGATTTTCGCAGATTTCTCGCAGATTTTCGCAGATTTTATGGCGTTTTAGGCTGCAAAGGTAGTTTTTTTTGGCGAAAGCATCAAAAAAAAATGGAGTTCATGTGCGGTTTGCTAAGTAGTAAGTCATAATTAACTAACAATCGTCTCATTTTGCAGGGGTTTTACCCTTTATTTTTCCGTTGTCTGTGAGGACACAGACAACGGCGTGGTTTGTTACTTATTTATGAACAAGTACTTATCCCACAAAATACATATCGATTTCTCCCTTATTTTTCGCTGCAACTTTGCCACGATAGGTGCAGGCAAATTCGATTTTGATGAGTTCGTAGGTTGCGGCAGAAATATTGATTTTGCCTACTTCGCCCGAGGACTCCATGCGAGAAGCGACATTTACGGTGTCTCCCCAGATGTCGTAGGCAAATTTTTTGCTGCCTACTACCCCTGCGACTACGGGACCTGTGTGCGCGCCAATTCGGGCTTCAAAATAAGGCTTTTTTTCCATTATTTTTTGGGTTTTCCATTCATTTATAAAGGCGACCATTTCCTTCGCAGCCCGCATCATGCGGAGGGCGTGGTCGGGGCTTGTTTCAGGTATGCCCGATGCCACCATATAAGAGTCTCCGATCGTTTTTATTTTTTCTAAGCTGTATTTTAGGACTATAGAATCAAATTTTTTAAAGCAATAATCTAAATCTGCGACCAATTCCTCTGGAGAAAGTTGGGAAGCTATTTTGGTAAAATCTTTAAAATCTGTAAATAACACGGTAACATTTTGATAATACCTTGCTGTAGCAATTCCTTTTAGCTTGAGTTCTTCGGCTACAGTGGCGGGCAAAATATTGAGCAAAAGTTCTTCGGAACGCTCTTTTTCTTTAGCAATTAAAGCATTTTTTTCGCCGAGAATGTTGCTATATTTCTGTTCTTTTCTAAAACGAAAAAATACAGCAATGGCAATTATTGCTACTAACCCTGCTAAAGCCCAAGAAAATTTTTTCTGACTTTCTTCCACCTTCAATTCGGCTTTATTTTCATTTAATTCCCAGTCTTTGGTAATAATTGCAAGAGAATCAGTGATTTTAATATAATTAAAGGAATCCGTCATAGACCTTTGTTGCAGTTCTAACAAAGCATTTTTGGCTTGTGCCTCATTCATGCCTTGCACAGCTTCCTTATGCTCTTTGAGAATGTCCATCATTAACATTTTTTCTTTTTCTTGCTTGGCTTTTTCGGCAGCTACGGCTTTGGGAGAAGGGGCTTTTTCGGGGGATTTGGGCGTTTCTACATAGACTACAGTAGGGCTTGAGGCAGGGGCTATTACCTTCGTTTCGGGCGTTTTGATAGGCTCTGTAGGAATAGGTTTATAATTTCCCGTAGGTATTTCCACTGATTTTGCCGTCATAGTAGCTTGCAGCAGCTGCATTTTTTGGGAATAATCTTCTGCCTCTTTTTTGTCGTTTTTCCATTCTGCCAACGATTTGAGGTAGGGGAGGATTTGTAATTGCAGGTTTTTGTCGCCTGTTTTTTCGGCTAATTTTAAGGCATCTTCGCACTGATTGCGCAGTTTTCGGACGGTGGCGTTTTTGAAGCCTTCGGCATATTTTTGTTTGTATTCTTCAATCGCCTTGTTAACTGCCTCTTTCGCAATTTTGGTGGGATTTTTGAATAACATTGTGTCCCCTGTCAAAACTTCAGGAGAAAATTCGCGCTTATTTTTTTGAGCAGGTAGTTGTAAAAAAAAAGCGGCAAGAAATACAACAAGGTAAAAGTAACGTAAATATAACATAAGTAATTGGTAAAATGACAGAGTAATGTTGATTAGGATAGCGAAATAAATACATTTTTGTTTATTTTCCAAATTTTCTTTTTTGAGGGGCTATCTTGAGTCAAAAAATAAAAAACCGCCTGAAACTTGCGTTTCAAGCGGCATGTTATATAAGCTTAAATCAACTTATTGGATATCCCAATTTACTCGGTCATAAATACTCAAGCCCGTGGGGGTGCTAGTATTGTACAAACGCTCAGATTCTGCATAAGGAAATCTTCTCGGAATAGAAGCACCTACTTTTGGGGTAAGTGCAGGGAAACCTGTTCTTCTATAATCCGTCCATGCTTCTGGCTGTGAGAACATTGCCACATATTTTTGGAACATAATCTGCTCCAAAGTGAGGTTTGCCATGCCCGGATCTACCATAGGTTGTGCAAAGAAAGCTGCATCACCTGTTACGCCACAATATCCCAGAGACGCATTGATGCCTGCAAGGTAAGCATCATGCGCAGCCTGATTTGCTCCATTTATTCTGAACTCACATTCAGCTTCAATGAATTTTTGCTCTGCGTAGGTTATCAAAGGCAACAAAGCATCTACGCCACCATATATATTTCCTGTAGAAACAAGCCCGCCACCATCTTGAATTTGACCATAAACGTCAGCGCGGGGGTCAGCCAAAGAATCTAACCAAGTAGCCATATAACCGCCATAGCTGATATAGCCCGCTCTGTCATTGGCAAATTGGTACCAAGGACTTGAAGCAGGAATAGAGTTTGCAAAGGGGAAAGAGGCTCCATCATCATTAGAAGCAAAGCCTTTTCCGCCTGTAACTAAGGCTAAAGCAGCCGAATAGCCTGCTGTTCCGCCATTTTTCTTGGCATAATGCAAGTGCATACGTGCTTCTAACACATCTGCAAACATCGCCCATCTTGCCAAATCGCCTCCATAAATACGGTCTTCTGTGCCGGGCGCACTAAAAGAAGCTGCATCTGCCAATTGCACTCTTGCACGTTTAATCAAGTTGCCAATTGTGTCATATACAACAGCTTGTGGCTGATATTTCGGATTTAGGTTTGCATTTCCTTGAAAAGACTCTGCATAAGGAATGTCGCCAAACAAGTCGCTTGCGGTCATCAAAGAATAGGCTAACAAGAGCTTTGAAACGCCCGCATAGTTGGTATTGCCAGAGGCTTCAGATTTCTTGTTCAAGGTATAAAGGTCGTTCAATGGACCTCCATACAAGTTGAAACGCCAGAAATTGTCGGTGTCCGTTTCATTGAAAGAATAATTTTCTCCAATAGACGCAAATTGACGGTCTGTACCTTCCAAATATTGCATGAACACACTTGTGTAGCGCGCGGCATCTCCGCCAATAGAATAGGCTAATGCGCCCTCAGAACTTCCCAACAAGGCACTCGGTGTAATGGCTTGGTCATCAGGGATGTTGTTTGGGTCAACATTCATTTCTTCTAATGACTTCTTGCACGAAATCATAGAAAAAGCGAATACTGCAATAAAGACCGATAAAAATATTTTTTTCATTATATGTTCAGAAAAAATGAATTAGAATTGTAAGTTAAGTGCAGCTCCGAAGCTACGTGTGTTAGGCATGTTGAAATAGTCCAAGCCTTGTGCATTGCGCGAACCTACCAAAGAAGTTTCAGGGTCAACGCCTTTGTATTTGGTCAATAACCACAAGTTACGAGCCGTTAAGGTAATAGACGCATTTTTTACGATTTGGTAAGAAAGATTTACCTCACG
>JAYUZN010001011.1:0-3945 GCA_043751755.1 Bacteroidota bacterium
AATCAACGTTATTATATAGACAAAGTAGAAAATATCTTAGGGGCTTTGCAAGCTGTTATAAATTTTTATTGAAAAAAATGTTATACCTACAACGTTGCATAGACCTTGCCCTTAAAGCCGATAGCCGCACTTTTCCAAACCCAAAAGTCGGCGCAGTCATTGTGTATGACGACAAAATCATCGGCGAGGGCTACCACGAATACGCAGGCGGACCTCATGCCGAAGTCAATGCGGTAAACTCTGTGAAAGACAAGGAATTGCTCCCTTTTTCTACCATTTATGTAAGCCTTGAGCCTTGCAATCATTTTGGCAAAACGCCCCCTTGTGTCAATCTTATGTTGGAACACAAGATTCCCAAAGTGGTAGTAGGCTGCCTCGACCCCAATCCACAAGTGGCAGGAAAAGGCATAGCAAGGCTTAGAGAACAGGGGGTAGAAGTGGTTTTGGCAGAAAATAGCAGCGATTTTCAGGCAATAAATCAAGTCTTTTTTTGCAATCAACTCGAAAAACGACCCTATGTTGTCCTAAAATGGGCGGAGTCGCAAGATGGCTTTATCTCCCCTTCCCCGCCCCTCCCCTACCCTATTTCAGATAGAGAAAATAGCCTTTTTGTGCATCAATTACGGGCAAAACATCATGCCATTATGATTGGCGCAAATACGGCACGTATTGATAACCCGCAACTTACGGTCAGAAAGGCGGTAGGAAAATCTCCGATTCGCATTGTTTGGGACAAACATTTGAGGCTTCCCCAAGATTTGCAGCTTTTTACTGATGGACATGAAACGATTGTGCTAAATTCTCTCCGAAATGACGAGGTAGGCAAGCTGCGTTTTTATGTGCCTTCTGATGAGCAGGCGTGGGAAAATATGCAAATCATGGCGAAGGGCTTGTTTCAGGATTTGGGGATTTGTAGTATTTTGGTAGAAGGGGGCAGGGGGGTATTGCAGCAGTTTATAGATGCGAAATGCTATGATGAAGTGCATCGTTTTGTGGGAAAAATGAGATTTGGAGGGGGAATTGCTGCGCCTCATTTCGCGCAGATAAACGCAGATGACAGCAGATAACGCAGATAACGCAGATAAAAACGAAGGGTTGCAAACTTTTGAAAATTTGCAACCCTTTTTATTTTTCATTCCTTATTTTTCATTTCCCTTACATACAAGAGAAATCTACTCTCCGATTTATATAATCAAGTGGGGCGTGTTGCGGGTTTTTGGCGGTTCCTTTACCACCTGTGTAAACGCTTACCCCATTTGCCTCCGCGCCTATCGCAGTTTGGAAACGGCTTCTGTCAATGCCAAAGTTCCCTGCGATGAAGTTGAGACAAGCATCTATGCGTTTTTGAATGATAGCCTCTCCGCCTTGGTCTGTATAGCCCGAAACTTTGACCATTACGCCCGGATTGTCTAACATATATCTGGCGACTGCATACAAAGAAGGATAAAACTCTTGTTTAACATTGTATCTATCTAAGTCGAAGTGAACAGAAGGGAGAATACAAGCAGAAGGTCCACTGCCGCCCTCCGTTTTTTGCACAACTACAATGGTGTCTTTGGTTCTGGTAAAGGCACAATCTTCGCAATTAAATTTGGGGAACTCTATGCAACGCCCTTTTGCGTCCACATAACAATCTTTTTTGGAATTGATTTCTATATCAAAGCAATCTGGCACATGGTCATCATCTGCATCTTTGATAACCCCACGACTATCTACGTCGCAGCCTTTTGGCGAGAATTTTTGCTCATCTTGATGGTCTGGAATACCGTCTTCATCGCTGTCAAGGGTACGCCCATAATTGTCTGTTTTTACGCCTTCAGGTGTGTCCGGCTCTTGGTCAAACAAATCAGGAATGCCATCACCATCTTCGTCTTCAGTCGCACTTTTGACCAACTTGCGGGTATCTGCTACACTTCCATACATTTCTGCAAGCGGATTCACCCACCACATAGACTCCTCGCCTTTGCCGAGGCGTATATTCATCACAACGGCGGTAAAATGATAGGAGTCGAAATCACGTGTAAGTGCTTTATTTCCAAACAACGGTTCTGCCCCATTTTCCTGCCATCTTTGCCCGTCCAACAAGTCATCATTTGTCCAAGCAATGCGCTGTTCTACGCCAAGGTCTATACGGCGCGTAACCCGATAAGTAACCCCCACACTTGCATTAATGGTAGGATTCCAAACAAAATACCTGTCTTTTGCACCATTGGCTCCAAAAGTTTTCATTTTTAGGTCGGTATTGTCCCAATATTGGAGTTTTTTTCCCATACGTATATTCAATGGAAGCCCTTGCTCATCACGATGATATTCGGCTTGACTTTCATAGCTGCCAGCATTCAGCACCCCAAAAAGCCCTTTCATGCCTCTTATGCCATACAATACATCAGTAACGCCGCTTTTGGACTTGCCAAAGTTGAACAAATTTCTATCTGGCTGCAAACGGGTAGTAATCGTATCAAAACGATATAGGTTGTTGTCTTTATCCAACCCATCTACCATTGTATTGTAAATCATTGCGCCTACGCCCCCCGTAACATACAAATTGAGCTTATTTTGCTCTTTGTAGAAGTTTATATTGTTGAGGTTTGCCACGCCTTGAATGCTCATGTCATACCAATTTGTGCGATAGTTGTAATACACGCGGCTACGATTATTGCCGCTTATTTGCTTTCCTCCCCAATAATAGCCGCCTTTTGCATCTCTCAAATTTGCCCAAGGATTGCCGTGGTCTTTTCCCGAAAAATAGCCTTTTGTATATTCGTAGTTTTGCCCCGTCATCACGCCACCCGTCAATTGCCCTCTAAGGGAAAAAGTATGCCCCAACGCTTTCTGCACATTGAGTCCTAAGCCGTAGCCTGTCGTAGCTTTTACATCACTCGACTCAAAAGCTCCGCCAGCCATCAGTCCAATTGCCCAGTTGCTCCGTTTTTGCGCAGGAAACATATAACTTCCGCCATTGAAATCATCTTGCTGTTTTTTGAGACGAGGGGGAACATTTTTGTAGGCATCATCTTCTTTTTTGGGTTCATCGCCGCCTTGCGCAAAGCCCCCTTGTACCATTGCCAATCCGCAAAATAAGGAAAACAATATAATTCTATTCTTCATATTTAGAAGCATATAAGTTATTAAATAATATGATTAGTTGAAAATGTCTATGTGTTATGAAATAAATAACAAATAGAGTGCCATTTATAAATTTTTCATTATTTATAAGCAAAAATCATGGTTTTAGGGATTATTTTCTAAAGGCTATACAGGGGGAATTTGCTGTTTTTGGGAGAAAAAAGGGCAGATATTGGCTAAAAATCTTACATGATAGAGAGTTAGGTTTGTGCTACTTTGTCAAAGCACTAAACTTTAATACGTGGGATTATCCTTCGAACTTATCTTTTTTTGCCAAAAATCTTACCTGCCAGATATTCAAGTAAAAGGAAAAGCTAAAAATATAGCCGAAAATATAGCTATTGCCTACTAAAATATACAAAAGCAAGACATATCCATATAAAATGTTTTATTTGAGAGGCAGAAATATAAAGGAGAGGGTTCGATTTATGTTTAATAGGGTGGCACACCTTTCAAAGGTGCGCCGCCCTACAAGCCGACAAAATACAATATGTCTGCCATTATATTTTCCTTGTGTCGTAGGGACAAAAGAACGAAAAATAGCCGACATATTGACTTATACGATGAGGAATGAAATGTAAATAAGTTGATGATTTTGTAGTCCCGTAGGGACGTGATATTTATAGAAAAAAAACATGCCCGCTCCCCTTCTTGTTTTTCGTGCTTGCACGAAAAACGGAATAAATTGGGGGGGATTATGGGGGGCTATAAATATTTCGTGCCTACGGCACTAAGAAATGCTCAAAATGGTTGCTATTAAGTAGTACAGACTAAATAAACAAGGTTAAGATATTGGTTGTATTGCTGGTGCAAGCGTCC
>JAYUZN010001012.1:0-1729 GCA_043751755.1 Bacteroidota bacterium
GTAGTTACATTTATAACATTTCCTGCCGAATCCAAAGGATTGAAATTGGCATTTATGCCTGCTAACTGAAAATCTATTTTGAAAACCGCCAAGTTACAATTTTGGCTATTATTGGTTTGACTCCAAACGCCAGCCGTAGTGGGAAAAGTAGAATTTCCGCCACACCCTGCACAAACTGCGTGATAGACAACGCCATTTTTGTCAAAACGGCAAGTTCCACCGTCCACATGTTCGATAGAGTTTCCGCCCCAAAAGGTCGCATATTGTAGGGCTGTCATGTTGGGAGTAAGTGCCATCAGGTAAAAATCATGCCCATCTGTGAAGTTTTGGGCTGCATTTCCACTTACAGCCAAGCCTGATGTTCCATTATTGTAAGGATTGTAGCCAAATACAGCCCCACCCCAACCTGCAATATACACATTTTCGCAAATATCTACCAAAAAAGCCGTAGGGGAAATGTTCGGATAATTGGTAGCTCCTGTACCAAATCGAGTAGAAAGGGAAATCGCAGTGAGGTTATTGTCTAATTTGGCAATAAACTGACGAGAATTTGCCACGCTATACGTCCCTGCCGAAACAGGAAAAGCCCCCAAGGTTTGCCCATATACATAGGGATTGTAGGAATTGTCAAACTGAATAAAATGGCTTTGGTCGTAGGCGGCTGTCCCAATATAAGTCGAAGCCAATAAGCTATTCCCACTGCTGTTTATTTTGGTAATAAAACCATCAGAAACGCCCCCATTATAAGCCGCAGAAAGCGTACCTGCTGTTGTGGGGAAGTTTGTGCTTGCCGTTCCACCCGTAACGAAAACCTGCGAAAGATTATCGACTTGTATGCCATACGCCGCATCTGCCGCATTTCCGCCCAAATATGACGACCAAATAATAGACGTTAAATTGCTGTCCATTTTCACCACTACCCCATCTGTATAACCGCCGCCATAGCTGCTCTGAAAACCGCCCACAATGGGAAAATCCGTAGATTTGGTAACGGCGGCAACATACACATTTCCTGCCACATCTGTATAAATTTCGCCCCTTGCATCATCTCCATAATTGTATTCCAAAGGCAGCTGCAAAAAGGCTTCTACCGTATCTCCATTTACTCCGTCATCTCCATTTCCCCCCAAAAAAGTAGAAGCTAACATAGCACCTGTTGGGCTAAATTTGCAAATATACATGTCCATTCCCCCTGCGCGAGTATTGTCGTAGCAACCTGCCGTAGTAGGAAAATTGTGGGAAGAGGTGCGTCCATACGCATAGAGATTGTTATTTGCATCAGTTACCAAACTATGTACTTGGTCGGCATACTGTCCGCCAAGATAGGTAGAAAAAATATAGGCTGTACCTGTAGGATTGTATTTTATGAGCGTTGCGTCCCAAGCACCGCCATTATAGCTGTTTTGAAATGCGCCCACAGCAGGATAGCCCGTAGAACCTACAGCATAGCCCGCAAGATTATATAACATTCCACCGCCATACGCATTTCCTTGATTGTCATAGGTTGCTGTAAAGCCCCAATTATCTTGTGTAGAGCCTGTATAAGTCGAAAAAACCACAATAGGGTCAATAATTAAGGCTTTTGAAGGGTCATACTTGTGCGGAAATTGGAAAGAAAGAATATGATTTGTTAGCACAAATTCACAAGCCACTTCTTGCTTATTTCCTTTCTCATCATATTGATACACAAAGGGTTTCAATTCTTGAAGACTGTTGATACTTGTTTTAA
>JAYUZN010001013.1:0-1543 GCA_043751755.1 Bacteroidota bacterium
GGCTTTTTCTTTTGTCCCCAAAATCAAAGTACAAGTAGATAATCCCTTGAATGACAGCATTTTTGTCAATCTTGATGGGAAGGATTCGTTTTGGGTCGCACCCAAAAAAATAAAAAATGTTTTGCTCAAAAGTGGCAAACATTCTTTTACGACTTTTGTGAAAAAAAAAGCCTATTGTAACGGCTATTTCGATTCGCCTTTTGACGGGGTAATGAATGTTACAAAGTCGGTGTATGTGGTCTGGAAAGACATTTTTATGAAGCAAGAAAAAGAAGAATATTATGAAAATATAGATGAAAATGAGGTAGTTATTCATGGAAAAAGCTATTTCGCAGACCTCAAAGTTTTTGACGAAAATGCCATTTATATTCCTGCCGAATGGGATTATGGCTTGGAAACGCCTTTTCCGCAAAAAGTTTCTTTAGGAAATGAGCCATTTAAAGTAGTAACTAAAATCTATCGAGAAAATGAGTTTATTCGAGAATATAACAACATTCCGAACTGAATCTCTTTCTTTTCGTAAAATACAATATTTAACATTTCTAATAGTATGAAATCAATCTTTGGAGATACATCAGGCAGGAAATGGGGCGATTGTTTATTCGGGCAAAGCTACGCCGCAAATTAGTCAGAACGGACATGGAAAGGGTAAGCAAAAAATAGAAAAACTTGTTGTTAGGTTTTGCGTAATATTGCGATTTAGTTCACGCAGATAAACGCGGATTTTGGCGGATTTCGCAGATAAAACAATTTTTGAAAATAGTTTTGTATCTTTGTGAGGGAATTTAACAATAGAGAACAGGCAAAATATATTAATCCATACACAGATTTTGGCTTTAAAAAACTCTTTGGAGAGGAGGGAAATAAAGATTTATTGATTGATTTTTTGAATCAGTTGTTGCCTCCACGTCATAAAATCAAACATTTGAGCTTTCACAACACCGAAAATCTCCCAGACTCTGTCGAAGACCGTAAGGCTTTTTTTGACATTCATTGCATTGCAAAAAATGGAGACCGATTTATTGTAGAAATGCAAAAAGCGAAAGTGAAATTTTTTAAAGATAGGGCATTGTTTTATACCACTTTCCCCATTCGAGAAAAAGCACAAGTAGGAGAGTGGAACTTTGAACTAAAAGTGATTTACTTTGTGGCGGTTTTGGATTTTTTCTATGATGAAAAAGAGGAAAAGGCAAAATTTTACCGAGACGTAAAGCTCAAAGACCAAGATTGTGAAGTATTTTATGATAAGCTTCATTATAAGTTTTTACAGATGCCTGCTTTCAAAAAAACAGAAAGCGAGTTAAAAACGAAATTTGATAAATGGGCATATTTTCTCAAAAACTTAGAAAGTCTTGAACATATTCCCCAAATATTGAATCAAAAAACGTTCAAAAAAGCGTTTGACACAGCAGAGGTTGCCAATTTTACGCCTGAACAAAGAAGAGAGTATGAGCAAAGTAGGATGAATTATTTTTATAGCCGTACACAAAAAAGCGCAACAAAGTGAAAAAAAAGCTTGCGCAAGACGGAAAAAGTTAACTAT
>JAYUZN010001014.1:0-4127 GCA_043751755.1 Bacteroidota bacterium
CCGACCACTCGAAGGGCAGCGAAACTAAATTCTTTTGAGTAAGCAACCCTTCGAGTGGGTGCTAACCCCTCGAAGTGGTTGTCTACCTAAATAGTTACAAAATAAGTTAGCAGTGAACAGTTAGTAATCAATTCTCAATTTTCAATTCTCAATTTTCAATTTCATTCCAGCCTATGAGTTAAAAACAGCTACTTTTTAGACCAAAACATCATTAAATATTAATTTAAGTAGCAAATGAATCGTTCATCGAATTTCACTTTTCGTGTTCTTGCAGGTATAACAGCAACTGTTTTTTTGCCTTTTTGGGTAAGTGCGCAAAATCCGCCGACTACATCGGGGCAGACAATTACCACAAAGACCATTACAACGGCTGTTCCTTTTTTGATGATAGCTCCAGATTCTCGTAGCGGTGCTATGGGCGAAGCTGGCGTTGCTTGCGTCAATGATGCGAATGCCATGCATTGGAATCCTTCTGCTTTAGCCTTTTTTCAAGGAAAAGGCGGTATGAGCCTGACCTATTCGCCGTGGCTGCGCGCCCTCAAAATCCCAGACGTAAACCTCGCTTATATGAGCGGCTATTACAATTTGGGCGAAAAAAGAGGCGCGATTGGGGCGTCTTTGCGCTACTTTTCTTTGGGAAAAATAGACTACAGAGACATAGACGGTCTCTCCGCAGGCTATGGCAATCCCAACGAATTTGCGCTTGACGTGGCGTATGCCCGCAAAATCACAGATGTGTTTTCGGCGGCAGTATCACTACGTTATATATATAGCTCGCTTGCTCCTTCGCAAACAGATGTAAATCTTGGGCTAAAACCCGCAAATGGCGTAGCAGGCGATATTTCTTTCTTGTATAACAAAGACTTTACGGTAACAAGAGCGGGGTCAGGGCTTCCGATTCACCTTAAAGCAGGCTTGAATATTTCCAATATCGGCTCAAAAGTTACCTACACACAAGCCACAGGGGTGAGGAACTTTATCCCGACTAACCTGCGCTTAGGCTATGCCTTATCTACACAGTTAGATGAGTACAATACTTTGACTTTCACACAAGACATCAACAAATTGATGGTTCCTTCTAATGGCGGCGCAGACTCTGCGAGCTTGTTGTCAGGTATGTTTGGTAGCTTTACAGACAGGACTTTCAAGGAAGAAATAACCGAAATCAATCTTGCAACAGGAGCAGAATATTGGTATCGCAATTTGTTTGCGATTCGGGGAGGCTTTTTCTACGAAAACAAAGACAAAGGAAATCGTACTTTTATAACTTTGGGTGCAGGAATAAAATACAGCGTTTTTGGGATAAATTTCTCTTATTTAGCTCCTTTAGCGCAAAATCACCCACTTCAAAATACGCTGCGTTTCTCGCTTACGCTTGATTTGCAATCGGCGGGAAATCAGTAGTTTTTAGGTATGGCAACTAAGCCGCCGTTTGTGAGGGCACAAACGGCGGCTTTCTCGTTTATAACTACGAGTGAGTAATAATTGGAACATATATTTTCGATATATCGTATTGATAAGGATTGAAAAATAAATAACTTGACGATTTAGTTATAACAGTCATTTTGAGCATTTCTTAGTTCGGCAGGCTCACTACGAGTAGTGCCGTAGGCACGAAATGTTTATAGAAAATGGGATTCCCCCCCCAATTTATTGCGTTTTTCGTGCTTGCACGAAAAACAAGAGGGAGGCGGGGCATGTTTTTTTTCTATAAATATCGCGTCCCTACGGGACTATCAAAATAGTATGTTATTTAATTTTCAGCCCTTATATCAACTTTCAACTCCCAACTTTTAACTTTCAACTACTTATATTCTTACTTTGCACAATCCTTACCCCCGCCTCACGCATCTCTGCAATCGCTTTTGAGACATCATTTGCCTGTAAATTTACCCCTTTACACGCATCTTCTACCAAATACGTAGTAAAACCCAAAGAAACGGCATCAAGAGCCGAATATTTCACGCAATAATCGGTTGCAAGCCCTACGATATATACTTCTGTTGTGCCTACAGAATGAAGATAATCGCCTAAACCTGTCGACTTTCGCTGCCCATTATCAAAAAAGCCGCTATAACTATCGATTTCAATATCCGTTCCTTTTTGAAAGATTCTGGCAACACGAGACATGTCTAAGCTTGTTACAAATTCCGCGCCTTTGTTATTTTGTACACAATGTACTGGCCAAAGCACTTGCAGTAAGCCATTCAATTCGATAACATTGCCAATATCTTCGCCCGTATGATTTGCCGCAAAACTCTTGTGCGCACGAGGATGCCAATCTTGCGTAGCCACAATATGCTCAAAATGAGCTTGTAAGGCATTTACAATCGGAATAATGGTGTCGCCCTCTGTAACGGCTAATGCACCGTTTGGCACAAAATCATGTTGAATATCAATTATAAGAAGTGTTTTCATGTACGAAGAAAAAGATGGTGTTTTACTAACATTTTTTGAGAAAACTCGCCTCAAAAGTAACATTTTTTCGGATAAATAGCGACTTTTATCTATTTTTCAAACTTTTATGACACATTTCAAGTTGTTGAGGAAATGCTAAACAGCACATTTACAATGCACAACCCAACGAATTTTCTCGTTTCTACACACTACAAACAACAGGCTACACACAATCTCATGCAAATCGATGAAGCAAAAGAAAAATTGATACAATCTTGGGGAGCCTTAGGTACAAGCTGGGGCGTAAATCGAACTATGGCACAAGTTCATGCCCTATTGCTCATTTCTAATGCCCCACTTTCTGCCGAAGATGTCATGGAGCAACTGCAAATTTCGCGGGGAAATGCGAACATGAATCTGCGTGCATTGATTGATTGGGGTTTGGCAAAAAGAGAGTCTAAAGTTGGCGAAAGACGTGAGTTTTTTGTCGCAGAAAAAGACATGTGGCGTGTGGCAATGATTATTATTAGAGAACGGCAAAAACGGGAACTTGAACCCATTTTGCAAATTCTGCAAGAAGTTAGAAATATAGATACCTGCGAAAATGAAACAGAAAAAAAAGAGTTTGTCAATGCGGTCGATAACCTGAATGGAATCGTAAGCCAAGCCAATAATTTTATTGAGTTCATTGCCAAAACAGAGCGGCATTGGCTGGCTGGGAATTTGGTCAAATTGTTTGCTAATAAATTGGATAAGTAGTTCAGAGTTGAAAGTTAAGATAAGTTTATTGTAATCAATAAGATATAAGTAGTTGATAGTTGAAAATTGATAGTTGAAAGTTAAGATAAATACTTAATAACCATATATTTACTTCTTAAATATCTATTTCGATAATTACTCACTCGTACTTATCGAAAATAATTGTGGGAGAGGAATAACCTATAGAGTGGCTCACTTTTTAAAAGTGAGCCACTCTATACAAGAAGCCTAAACTCATAATTACGCCCGCAACTGCCCACAAAACAAGGCTAATATAACGCTCAGCAGCAACAGAAATGTCTTTATATTTTATTTCTAACAATCCATACAGAAAATACAGCGGCAAAATAGCTACGCCAAAACCTATTATACTTCCTGTTACTATATCTCCCAAAAAATGTACCCCAATATAAAGGCGTGTATAACAAAGTAAAACAGCAAATAAAGCCGCAAAAACTCCCCACAAAGGCTGCTTTTTTCCTGCAAAAAATGCTATATAGGTACAAACCACAGTAGCCGAAAGGCTATGTCCTGAAGGAAAACTATTATTGACTTCGCCCTGCAAGGTTATATAATGGATATTTTCTTTGCCAAATATAACAGGTGGGCGAAAACAATGGTCAAAAAAGCCTATTTTGAGGGTGTACATCACCAACATTCCCAATAAAAGGGCATATACTAAGCAAAATATGCCTACATTATCTTTGCCAGCCATGACAAAAGCCACAATACTCGCCAACAAAATCCCGTCTCCGAGATGCGTAAGGTAGGGGAAAATAGCATCTCCTATGTCAAAATAATGTTTATTCAGCAGCAAAAAACTTCCTTCATAGCCATAGATTGCCCAAATGAGCAAAGCCGCTGCCCAAAAAAGGAAAAGTGTTAAGCAATAATAAAGAAGATTTTTGGGGATTAATTTCATCTGTTATATGTTGTATTTCACTGTATTGCTGGTGCAAGCGTCCGCTTGT
>JAYUZN010001015.1:0-2787 GCA_043751755.1 Bacteroidota bacterium
AAGAGCGTGGCATTTGGGCATTTCTATAAATATTTCGCCCCTACGGGGCTATCCAATCTGCAATGATAATCTGTTCAGAAAAGATTTCCGTAGTTCTTAGTAAATAACCTTTCACCTACCTCATGACCTCATTTTCAATAGCCGAGTGGCAAGCCACACAATCAAGCATTTACGCCAAAACCACAAAAGACGTAGAAAAGGCATTGCACAAATCTATCCGGGATTTGGAGGATTTCAAAGCCTTGATTTCTCCTGCTGCAGCCCCTTTTTTGGAGGAAATGGCAGTCTTGAGTCATAGCCTCACCCGCAAGCGTTTTGGCAAAACCATGCAAATGTATGTCCCCCTTTATTTGTCGAATGAGTGCCAAAATATCTGCACCTATTGTGGCTTTAGCCTTGATAATCAGGTGAAAAGAGTAACCCTCACCGATGCGCAGATTTTGCAAGAGGCGGAATATATCCAAAAAATGGGCTATGAACATGTATTATTAGTTACAGGAGAAGCGAATAAAACGGTAGGTGTTTCTTATTTGGCACACGCCATAGACTTGTTGCGTCCGCATTTTGCCCAGATTTCCATTGAGGTTCAGCCACTTGAGGTGGAGGAGTATAAATTACTGATAGACAAAGGTTTGCATACCGTTTTGGTGTATCAAGAAACCTATAATGAAGACAATTACAAAAAGCATCATCCCAAGGGCAAAAAATCCAATTTTGCGTATCGTTTGCAAACGCCAGATAGATTGGGACAGGCAGGGATTTACAAAATAGGCTTAGGCGTTTTGTTAGGGTTGGAAGATTGGCGAACAGATAGCTTTTTTTGTGCAAGTCATCTGCAATATTTGGAAAAAACCTATTGGCAAACCAAATATTCCCTGTCTTTTCCGCGTTTGCGGCGTTGTGAGGGGCATGAAGACCTTGTGTGTGATGTTACAGACCGAGAATTGGTGCAGTTGATATGTGCGTATCGCCTGCTTGACGAAGAATTGGAGCTGTCTATTTCTACAAGAGAAAGCCTGAAATTCCGAAACAATATCGTGAATTTGGGCATTACGTCTATGAGTGCTGGCTCAAAAACAAATCCGGGGGGATATGCGGCGGATAGCGATTCGTTGGAGCAGTTTGAAATAGATGACGCGCGAAGCCCGCAGGAAATTGTGGCTATGTTAGAAAGTAAGGGAATTGAAGCGGTTTGGAAGGATTGGGATAGGTCATTATTTCTCGCAGATGAAAGCAGATTTCGTAGATAAGAAAATTATAATTTACCACTAAGACACGAAGGAAGAAAAAGCGTCGCTTAGATGCCTTCTTTTACCATATTGCTTCGTGCTTCTTCGTGCCTTAGTGGTGAGAAAAATGGCAAGTTATTTAATTTTTGTTCCTAAGAAGCTTTTCATCTGCGAACATCTCCGCGAACTCCCAAAACCTATTTTACTTTCACGATTTTGGCGCAAATACCTGTATTCGTCTGTAAAAAATACAGCCCAGATGGGAGTTCACTCAAGTCTATTTCTACCTTAGTAGCTTGATTATTAACGACTTCTCTCACTTTTTCTCCGAACTGATTATATATACTAAGTCCTTTTATGTTTTCTCCCAAAACAAGCATCTTATCCTCCACAGGATTGGGATAAATAAGAACCGTTTGCAGCGCAGGTTCAATACTTGTATTCGCATAATACTCATCTATGCCACAATCTACAAGCCCCGCTTTTCTATTTTCGCCATCTATATCTGTTTCATTTAACCCTGTGAAAAACAAGGGATTACCTGCTTCTTTTGCCGCAGAATTTGCCAAAATATGAAAATTGGGAGATGTAATATTAGCATCAACAAACAGAGGATTCCCTATGTTAGAATAGGTATTTGTGCCTGTATTCGCTACAAAAGCCGCAAAACTCACATATTCCATTCCATTCCAATTCGTGCCGAGATTGGCAGGGCTATTGTCGCTATACACCAAGTTATAGTCAAAAGTCAAAGACGGCTGACTGATAGAAGCAGCTGCCAAAAAGTTTTGCGCACTTAGGTAAAAAATGTTATTTTCTATGACACAATTTTCACTATAGGTCAAAACAATTTCCCCATTTTGGTCATTGTTATAGTTGTTTTTGTAACAGGTATTATTGCTAAAACGACAAGTTATTACTTTGCCCCTATTGGGATAATCAAAGCCCCCCAAAGCAAGTGCGGAAATTTGATTGTCATAAAAAATATTGTCTCTCACTAAAATATTATCCGTAGTCTTACCTATATTTTCGCAGCCAATTTCAATGCCATAGCCATTGTGCCAAGATATATTTTTTTCTATAACAATATATTTGCCTCCATCAACATAAATACCTCCCGAAGTCGCGTAAACAGAAAGACAATTATAGGTTAAATTCCCCTGAATCAAGCCATTACGAGCTTGGTCATTGGATGGGTTTGAACAAGTCCCTTCATGTCCTATCAAATCTATGCCAATATTTGTAATGTCATGTACCTTATTTCTTTTTACTTCAAAACCATCAACATTGCCATTTATTGCCAAACCTTCGCTATATCCGAGACGGCAATCCCGTATTTCATTGTCATTGATTTTGAGGTTCGTAATAGGCGTATTCGCATCTGAGCCATACACAATGATTCCCTGCGCATTTTTGTTGGCATTGACAACAGCATTTGGGTTCGAGGAAAAATGTATGTCATGTATCAAACAATGTTGAATGGTAAGATTGCTACCTGCGCCATCTATCAAAATGCCTTGCGCATCAAGTTGAATGTTATTTGCGATTTCCAAGCCTT
>JAYUZN010001016.1:0-2206 GCA_043751755.1 Bacteroidota bacterium
AAGAGCGTGGCATTTGGGCATTTCTATAAATATTTCGCCCCTACGGGGCTATCCAATCTGCAATGATAATCTGTTCAGAAAAGATTTCCGTAGTTCTTACTTGAAGTCTCGTGTTATAAATGAAAGGATAAGTCGCCCTTCTTTCAAATCTTCTCAATATGCACAATTTCCATCTTTCAGACTTCTTAATAAAACTTTGGGTTAGGCTGCAAGTTTTCTATATAATTCCCCTTCTTGTTTTTACACAAGATATTGGGGGTATTATGGTTACAGAAGTTATCTGCGCCATTTGCTCTTCGATTGCTTGTATTTCGTATGGAATCATAGCAGCGACTTGTATAAGAAACGCATATATCGAAAATCCGCAAAAGTTGAGTAGCATTTTGTATAATATAGGCTGGCTAAATACGTTGGGATTGTTTATTATTGGGCTTATCTTTATCCCAAAAATGATAAATATTTCGAGTTTTAGGGATAACATTCCGCTTATTGGTGTTTTGTTATTTCTCATTATTTCGGGAGAAATAAGCATTTTTTGGGTCATTAAAAGATGTAAACCTTTTGCAGATATTTCTTTTATGCCCAAAGAAGTAATAGATTCCATTGCAGAAATTGGGGAAAATGGCACTACAGAAAGCGCTGATTTTCATAGATAACACCCCATTTTTACCTTCAAATGGAGTTGCTCTGCTGGTGCAAGCGTACACATGAGGCAGTTCCCAAAAAGCGTGGCTCACTTTTGAAAAGTGAGCCACGCTTTTACGGAATGACAACGGAACTGCCTCCTCCATAAAAAAAAATCTCCCTCAAACCACAATATATTTGCATGGTAAGCCTAAAAACGCCTATCTTAGCTGCGTAAAAAGTAAAATACATTTTATTCATTATTCCACACACATTTTTTATGACAAAAACGTACAAATTCATGATGCTTCGAGCATTTTTTATGTTATTCACTTTGTTGAGTTTTTCAATGAGTTGGGGGCAAACGATAACCCTCAAAGGGCTTGTAACGGATAAGGCAAAACAGCCCATTTCTGGGGCTGAAATCGCACTCGGAGAAGGCGAAACCGGCGGCATTGCCGATGAAACAGGCGCATTTATGATTCCTTTTGAAAAAAATAGCAGAAGTACTATCAAGATTTTGGTAGTATATCCGGGCTATGAGAACTATGTGGCGGACATTCCTTTGGGAACGGGAACGGAAATTACGCAAAACATTGTCATGGGAATTGCTTCTACAAAAGAGGTCGTTATTACGGCTTCTAAGGGCGGGGCGCAACAAGAGTCGAAAGATGTTACGGTTTCTATTCAAGTAGTGAAACAGCAAAGCATTGATTTACAAGCTACTCCCAATATTGACAAGGTAATTGTGCAAACCCCTGGAGTGGACAACTTGGACGGGCAGTTGAGTATTCGCGGAAGTTCGGGCTTTTCGTATGGCGCAGGAAGTCGGGTTATGGTCTTGTTAGATGGACTGCCTTTGATAAGTGGAGATGCAGGAAGTGCTGAATTAAGCATGATTCCTGTAGATAACATTTCGCAGGTAGAAGTTTTGAAAGGGGCGAGTTCTGTTCTGTATGGTTCTTCGGCGTTGGGCGGAGTGGTAAACATCATAACAGGCGACCCTTCGGACAAGCCTCGTACCTCTTTTCGGATTCGTCAAGGCTTTTTTGACCGCCCAAACAATAGAGCATTGGATTGGGACGGGACTTCTGGGGCATATTTTGCGTCTGCACACCTATTTCATCAACGCAAAGTAGGCGATTTTTCTTTTACGGCACAAACCGACTTTATAAAGGAATCGGGCTATCGTGTGGGAACGGACAAGGAGGAAATGCGTGCCATTCTGCACACGCGCTATCAGCCCAAATCTTTAAATAATCGTTTGCAAGTGGGCTTAAATATTTCTTATCGGATAGATTCGAGCGGGGCAATTGTGTTTTGGGATAAATATTTTCCCGATACCACCCGAATTGTTGCAGGAACCGATACTTCGCAGTTCGTTTCAGGTGGCGCACTTACCCCTGGCAAGCAAGCAGGGGTATTTCGTAAGCAATTAAATACGCGTCTTGCCATCGACCCTTATATTAAATATCTGACCAACAAAGGCAATATGTATTGGTATAGAAGTCGCTTTTTGCGCAACATAAATACCACAAATACAGGGCAAAGTGCGCAATCTTATGTGATTTACAATGACCTT
>JAYUZN010001017.1:0-3604 GCA_043751755.1 Bacteroidota bacterium
TGCAAGGCAAATTCTAAGAGCGAACCTGCTGCAACAAGGTGCAAATTGGGATATTTTTCATAAAAAAAACGCAAAGCAGAAATGGCAGGAATACAAGCCTGAATTTCGTCAAAAAATAGCAAGGTCTTTCCCGCAATTATCGGCGTTTTGAAGAAAATAGCAAGGTTTTCGCACAATTCCTGTGGCGACAAATCGCCTTTAAACAAATTATGTACTTGTTTCTGTTCTTCAAAATTGACTTCTACAAAATAGTCAAATTGCTGGGCTAAATGCTTGATTGCTGCCGACTTTCCTACCTGCCTTGCCCCACGCAAAAGCAGGGGTTTTCGGTTCGATTCTTTAGCCCAAGCACGCAAAGTCGTATCTATGTTACGTTCAAAATATTGTTTTTCCATTTTTCACAAGCGGATAATTGTAAATTTTCCATTTTTCACAAGCAAAGATATAGCTTTTTTTTCGCTATGCACCAAATCCTGACAAATATTTTATTTTCTTACGATTATTGCCTAATTTTGCCCGCTTATTGTATCTCGTAATTTCACGCAGATTTGCGCAGATGGGGACGCAGATTTTCGCAGATTAAGAAAAATTTGTTCAACTCTGCGGTTAAATCTGTGGAAATCTGCGTGAAACGAACCAAAACTGCTAACTGAATTTATGAAGCAACAATTCCCCGCTTGGGCGACTCATCTCTTGTTAATCGGCGCGTTTGCCGCCCTCATGTTTCTCTATTTTAGCCCGATTCTTAGCGGCAAAGTCATCTATCAAGGTGATATTGTGCAGAATAGAGGCATGGGCAAAGAGCTTGCCGATTTTCGGGCGGCTACGGGCAAAGAAGCCTTGTGGACTGATGCCATGTTTGGCGGAATGCCTGCCTTTCAAATCGCTACTTTATATCCCGGAAACCTCTTTTCTAAGGTAGAAACCATCTTGACTTTGGGCTTAAATAGCCCTTTGAAGCAGATTTTCATGATGTTTTTGTGTTTTTACCTGCTGTTATGTGTCTGCAAGGTTCGACCGACTTTGAGTGCAGTTGGGGCATTTGCCTTTGCTTTTTCCTCCTACTTTTTCATTATTTTGGAGGCAGGACACAATACAAAAGCGATGGCTTCTGCCTATATTCCTGCCATTATTGCGGGCGTAATTCTTACTTATAAGGGCAAATTTGGTTGGGGAATTGCCATTACTTTGTTGGCTTTGGCTTTGCAAATCAGTGCGAATCACTTACAAATTACCTATTATATGGGCATTATTTTGGTAGGAATAGCGATTGCAGCAGCCGTAGAAGCAGGTTTAAGAAAAGAAAATCAGAATTTCTTTGAAAATATAGACTTTTCTCGTTTCACAAAAGCCTCGCTTATTCTCCTTTTTGTAGCAGGAATCGCTGTTTTACCCAATATTTCTCGCCTTTGGACTACCTACGAATATACTGATGTTACCATGCGGGGCAAAAGTGAGCTTTCTACAGACGAAAATAAAAAAGGCGGTTTGGACAAAGAATATGCCCTGCGCTGGAGCTATGGCGTGAGCGAAACCTTCAATATAATGGTTTCTAACCTGTATGGCGGCGCATCGGGCTATGCTTTGTCCGAAAAATCGGCTTCCTACGAATATTTGAAAACGAAATTTGGTGAGCAAACAGCCAAGCAAGTTATCGGACAAATGCCTACGTATTGGGGTGAGCAGCCTTTCACTTCGGGACCGACCTATATTGGTGCAGCTATTGTATTTTTGTTTATTTTTTCCATAGTTCTATCTTTTGTACAAAAAGGAAGTAGTCATTTCTTGTCGTCCACCTTTGCCGCAAGCATGTTAGGGGTAACGTTTTTGGCAATTATGCTGTCTTGGGGCAGGCATTTTCTCCCACTTACTGACCTCTTTTTTGACTATGTGCCGATGTATAACAAGTTTCGGGCAGTGGCAATGATTTTGGTGGTAGCCCAATTTTTGATGCCCTTTTTGGGCTTTTTGGCGATTGGACAAGTGATAGATGCTTTGCAACATGAAGGAAATCTTTCTGCCAAAAAAGGGGAAACGCCTGTATTAAGCCTTGCGTCAAATGAAGTGTTATCAGCCTTAAAAATTTCCGCAGGGATTGCGATGGGCATTGTAGCCCTGATTTTGGTAGGAGCTTATGTTATATTTGATTTTGCAAAGCCCACAGAGGGCGGAGATGCGGCTTCTTTTGCACAAATGGGCTTCCCAAAAGATGCTGTTAGCGGCATGGTTTCTGCCTTGTTAGAAGATAGGCGTTCTATGTTGGTGATGGATTCGCTGCGGGCTTTGTTGTGGATAGGCGCAAGTGTAGGGGCAATTTGGGCGTTTGCCATGCGCAAAATCCAAGCAAATGCGATGATTGCGGTGTTGGCATTTGTGGTACTCGTAGATTTATGGACGGTGAACAAACGTTATTTGAATGACAGCAATTTCAAAACAAAAAGCGAATATCAACGTATTTTGGCGCAAACTACCCCCGCAGATGATGCAATTTTAAAGGATAAAACGCATTTTCGAGTGTTAAACTTGGCAGCAAATACGTTTAATGATGCCCTCACTTCCTATCATCACAAGTCTGTGGGCGGCTATCACCCTGCCAAATTGCGCCGCTATCAAGACATGATAGAGAAAAATATTCAGCCTGAAATGCAGATTTTGGGAAATACTATGCAGCAAAAAGGCGTTCCTGATTCGCTCATTCGGGCTACTTTGAGCCAATTAGCGGTGTTAAATATGATGGATACGAAGTATATTATTTACAATAAAGAAGCGGCTCCTTTGCCAAACCCTGCGGCTTGTGGCAATGCGTGGTTCGTGTCTGAAATCAAGCCTGCGGCAGATGCAGATGCCGAATTAACCGCTTTGCAGACTTTTTTGCCGAGAAAAACAGCGATTATTGGCAAAGATTTTGAGAAAGAAGTGGCAGGTTTCACACCTTCTGCCGATTCTGGTGCAACGATAAAACTGACCGAATACAAGGCAAATCATTTGACATACGCCTCAAATAGCAGTAAAGATGGGCTTGCGGTTTTCTCCGAAGTCTATTATGAAAAAGGCTGGAAAGCGAGCATAGACGGCAAGGAAGTTCCGTATTTGCGGGCAGATTATGTGCTACGTGCCTTGCGGATTCCTGCGGGAAAACACGAGATTGTGTTTAGCTTTGAGCCAGAATCGTATATTACAGGCGAAAAATATGCTTTGATAGGGTCTATTTTGGTGCTGTTGCTGATAGCAGGAGCGGTGTTTTGGGAGGTGAGAAAGAAAAAGGCTTAATTTTTATTGCACGCAGATTTTCGCAGATGAAAGCAGATTGCGCAGATAAACAATACATCTGCGTTTATCCGCTTTCATCTGCGCCATCTGCGTGAACCAAACAACTCAAAAATGAACAATTCTTATTGGCTATCTTCCGTAGAAATGGGAGGATATAAAACAATTAAAAATGTGACTGTCTCTTTTCAACAGGGGCTAAATATTATTATTGGCAAAAATGGAAGCGGCAAAACCAATTTCTTTGAATTTTTGTACAATACTTTGCAAATGAAGTTTGCAGGAGTGAGTGAGTTTCATGCGAATTTGGAACTGCATTATGAGGGAAATGAGATAA
>JAYUZN010001018.1:0-10385 GCA_043751755.1 Bacteroidota bacterium
TCCGATTTAGAAAATCGGAGGTACGGGAAAATGGCTTCAGTAATCATCTACTTTTAAAGGCACTAGCCTTCCGTAGCTTCCATTTTCTAAATGGAAGTAAATGTCCTACATCACGCTTTTAAAGGCACTTTTACCATTTTGGAAAATTGCGTGATGCCTGTCAATAAAAGTTTCAGTAATCATTTACTTTTAAAGGCACTTTTACGCAGCTCGTGCGAAAGCCGGCATCGCTTTGTTCGTAGTTTCAGTAATCATTTACTTTTAAAGGCACTTTTACTTATGTTAAAATGTCGAACACAAAGTTAAAAAGTTTCAGTAATCATTTACTTTTAAAGGCACTTTTACCTAATTGATAAAGGTACCATAACGAAAGAACAGGTTGTTTCAGTAATCATTTACTTTTAAAGGCACTTTTACCATCTATCTTGCAAAAGAAAGACTGGATTTAGAAAAGTTTCAGTAATCATTTACTTTTAAAGGCACTTTTACCCACGTATTTGAACTTGTATGCGGACGGTGAAAAAGTTTCAGTAATCATTTACTTTTAAAGGCACTTTTACCGCAATTCCGTGAAACCTGAACCTATAATGTTTCAGTAATCATTTACTTTTAAAGGCACTTTTACTTATTTTAATGGAGAACAATCTCCGAAAATCAGAGCTGTTTCAGTAATCATTTACTTTTAAAGGCACTTTTACTCCTTATGGTTGGCGTTTTTGTCTCTTTGGGAGCTGTTTCAGTAATCATTTACTTTTAAAGGCACTTTTACAAACAAGTTGAATTACCTATAATTGCAACTCCGTTTCAGTAATCATTTACTTTTAAAGGCACTTTTACCTACCAGCCTTGCAAGGTACGTTTTGCCTACCGGTTTCAGTAATCATTTACTTTTAAAGGCACTTTTACTTAAATTATTACAACATTTTGATACTGTGGAAAGAATGTTTCAGTAATCATTTACTTTTAAAGGCACTTTTACTCCATTTGTGACATTTGTAAACACATCTAACGGTAGTTTCAGTAATCATTTACTTTTAAAGGCACTTTTACTTTAGAACTGACTCTGAGTTTAGTGCCTTTGCAGGAAGTTTCAGTAATCATTTACTTTTAAAGGCACTTTTACTACACAAGGTTCCCGTTTCTCACGCATTCCACATAAAAGTTTCAGTAATCATTTACTTTTAAAGGCACTTTTACACAGTAAAATACCATTATATTCCTTTTACAGGAAAAGTTTCAGTAATCATTTACTTTTAAAGGCACTTTTACTACCTATTTGTGTCATCAAGATACAAGTACATTGTTTCAGTAATCATTTACTTTTAAAGGCACTTTTACAGGTGTTAAAATCCTCATACATTGATGCCACAGGTGTTTCAGTAATCATTTACTTTTAAAGGCACTTTTACTCAAAATAACCGTTTATCTTTGTGCAGTTCTTAAAGTTTCAGTAATCATTTACTTTTAAAGGCACTTTTACCCCTATTAACAGAATTGCAAGGCATTTATACAGAGTTTCAGTAATCATTTACTTTTAAAGGCACTTTTACTGAAAGATTACCTCAACAATCAGATGCAATTCAAAGAGTTTCAGTAATCATTTACTTTTAAAGGCACTTTTACGTTGGCGTACTAAGTATGTCAACAGGTGAGCGGAGTTGTTTCAGTAATCATTTACTTTTAAAGGCACTTTTACTGAGTGGAAGGAAATAACTTATCTTGCTAATATAGAGTTTCAGTAATCATTTACTTTTAAAGGCACTTTTACCCTATATTTAAAAAAATAAATAAAAAAGGATTAATGGTTTCAGTAATCATTTACTTTTAAAGGCACTTTTACCCTACACAGGCTTCTTCAAACAATTATGACGAAAAGTTTCAGTAATCATTTACTTTTAAAGGCACTTTTACCCTGAAATTAAATAAGTGATTGAATATCAAGTATATACTCGGATTTTCGCCGAGTTGACTCGAAGTTGGCACACTTTTTGAGGGCAGTTTCCCCTTGGTTTGTGAGGAAATAATAGGCTGCAAAGGTAGAAAAAGATTTGGATAAGTTCCAAATTTTTCTACCTTTTTTTCACTTTTTTTTAAAATTAGAACCAAAAAGTAATTTTTTCGCCGAGCAGTTCTGCAATGTCGGGCTTTTCGCCTACTGTGGTCATGTTTTTAAGTTCTTGGGCAGAGATAATTACTGCCATAATTTTCTCATCTCCTTGCCCATACTTTGCCAGCAGTTGCAGAATACTTGCCCAGCAGTTTTTCCATTGTGTAGGGCTGTGCGCGCCACAAAATACGGAGTATTGCCATCTTTCACAGCCCCAAACGAGGAGTTTTTTGGCAATTTTTGTCCGCAATTTGTCATCAGAAATGTCGTAGCATATCATTCTTGTAGTCATAATGGAAATGAAAGAACGAGAAATGAGAAATGAAAGAACGAGAAATGAGAAATGAGAAATAACTGCTAACTGTTCCCTGCTAACTGTTCACTGCTAACTGTTCCCCTTATTCCTTCCTTATTTTAAGTTTTGCCACTAATTGTGTGCTAAGATGAAGAATATGGTCTTTGTTTTTTATGCGTTTTTCATTGAGGTAGCTTCGTTCCTCCATCTTAGTCAAAAACGTGTCAATAATCAATCTGCGGGCGACTTTGTCAAGCCGATGCAAGTTTTCCTCATTGAGTTGCAACTGACTTTGTAGCAGTTGATTGTCCAAAATAAGCCCTAACACCACTTCATCTGCCCAAGGTCGAAAAGGCTCTATATGGTCAAAAGCAAGTGCGGGTTGCTGATGCCGATTTGCGTGCAAAATGCCCATATAGGGGTCAAGTCCTACTTGCAGGAGGCAGGATTCTACGATTCCATACAAGATTCCATACGCATAGTTGATAGCAGCATTGGCGATATCAGGGGGATTTTGATGTACTCTCCCCGTCATATCTGCTGTACCTGCCAATATGTCGGCAATTATTTCCCAATAGCTACGGGCAATATTGCCTTCGCAGCCCCTAATTTGGTCGGGCGTTTGGGCAGCAAGGAGTTTTTCTCCGCCAGTTCGCATAGCGGCGATTGCAGTAGCGATTTTTGGCACAAACTCCTTTCGCCTGCTGCCCAAATAGGTGAGGCAGGCAATTTGCCCTTCATTTTTTTGAAGCAACAATTGTTTTACCCATGCCAATCCTTCCGCGCTATCGCAAAAATAGACTTGTGCCTTGCGTATATCGGCGATATTTGTGTAGGCTGGGCTGCCTATCCAGGCTTTTACGCGCCCTGTGCGGCTGTAGATAAGGACAGGCACTTGGTGTTCGGCGGCTAATACAAGTGCAGGCGTAGAGATGTTGCAAGGCTTCAATATATTGATACTTGCCAATTTGTGGGGGCTAAGTCGTTTGATGATTCCGCCCATAGTGAGTTGAAACAAGCCATCTTGTACTTCGATTTGTACGCCGTAGTTGTCGATGATGAGGTGCATAATAAGCAAATGAAAAATAAGAAATAAGAAATAAAGACTTAGGAAAAACTTGTTTTTCATGCCTCCGTTTGTGAGGACACAAACGGAGGCAAAAAGCGTATTTTACGCCTATTTGCCCCCTTATGCAGTATAAATAGCCACGAACTTTCACGAATTAGAGCTGTTAATTCGGGTAAATTCGGGTAACTCGTGGCTATAAAAACAATTTTTGCGTGAAATCCAATTTTCAATTTCCCCCTACCACCAACTTTCCACTTGCTTGCATGTTGTCTCCTTTCAACTTATAAACATAAACTCCAGAAGGCAAATCCTCAATAGAAACCAATAAAGTTTTTTGAGTATTGTCTAAAAAATCCTCCTTTTTAACATTTCTGCCCTGCAAGTCTAAGATGTCTAAGTGCCAAGTCGAACGTTTGAGGTTATTTATGCCAAAATGCGCTATGTCTTTGGCAGGATTGGGATACACAGAAATGGCATTGCTCACATTTACAGGGGCTTGAATGCCGACATTTTGAAGATAATTCGTGGTAAACATGCCATTTCCATGCGTAGCAATCGCCACAAAACCATCTGCATTTCTACATTCTACCATATCTACAACGGCTTCCCCGATGGTACTCGGAGCCTCTTGCACCCAAACTGTGCCGGGATTTGTGGCAGTATGTCCCACCAACGAATCGGCAGAAAACAAGCCTATACTTGTGCCCATAAAATATTTTTTTATGCCGCTTGGCAAAGTCAAAACCGAAGCCCATCGCAAAGAAGGTCCTTCGCCTGTCCCTGCAAGGCTTGTTTCTAAGTTTCCTGCCCCTTTTTTCCACGTAGCCCCTTGGTCTTCGGAGTAAAAAAGGCTGTACATATTATAATTGGAAAAAACAACGATGATATTGTTGGCATTTGTGGGGTCTATATGAATACAGTTGATAAAGCCCTGTCCAGCCCCTGTGAGCGTGAGCGGAAAAGCAGAAGGGCTGCCTGTATTTGCATTTATAATGCGGAAAAGTTTGCCCTTATTTGTGCCATAATACAGGCGATTTGCAGGAGCATCAGAAACCGCAATCGCCGTAACTATCTCGCCAGCAGTTGTGAGCGTGTCAGGAAAAGCCGCCCAACCTGTGGAAATCGTGTCCCATTGATTGGCTATAGGAATGGAAGTCAAAGCATCATTTCTCCAGACTTTGCGCCCACCTGCCACATACATAAGGTCATCATTATTGGGGTCAAGCACAAATTGATTGATAAATTGATAGTCTTTTCCGCCTATCGGGTCTATCCGCATATAGCCCGTTACATTGTTATTAGCATCTAAACTGCATTTGGCTATTTTTCCTTGTTGTATAGAAAAATAATACGCAGATTGATTGTGCGCAACCGCCCCAAACGCGCCATCTCCATTGATAGTCATTTTCCAGGGGTCGGTAGGCGAAGTACTATTGACCACAAAATTGGCATTGTCTTGCAAACCTGCGCCGAGAAAATTATCCCATACCGCATTTTTGTCTATTATAACGGTATAAAGTTGAGAAGTGAGATAGCCGTTGTTTTTGCTTTCCCAGGCCACATTTGCCGCGTTGCAATCTACGGTTTTGCGCACTCCTCCATCAGAAGCGGACAACATAACATTGGCATTTGAAGGCAAAAAGAGAATATCGTGTTGGTCGGGGTGATGTTCAGGATACAATTCAAAATAAGGAAGGTCCGTTGCGGGCTTGTAACCGCCGATATGTGTAGTATTATTTGGCGTAGCAAAGCCATCTGTAGAACGCCAGATATTCGTTCCGCCTACAAAGACATTATTGGTTCCGGGCTGCACTTTCACCACCAAATCATAGCCTCCTTGACTGGCAAATTTGTCAAATTGTGTGCCTGTACCCGGCAGATTGAGCGACAAATCCTGCCAAACTCCGCCTGCCCCTGTGCCGTCTCCGCTCACGTAAGTATATTTCCACAAGCTATTCCAATCATCAGAAGTTATATAATGGTTAAACAGTCCTGAATTGGGGGTTTGTCCCAAAAAGTAGATTTCATTCTCATTATTGGGATTGATTCCAATAACAATTCTTTCGTAGGTAACAGGGAAATTCGCAGGTTTTATATTCGCCCAAGTCGCAGCATTATCTGACCGCCAAATCCCGCGCGAGGGTCCATCACTGCTCAAGGTAGCATACAAAACGCCTGTTGTTGTGGTCGCCACTTCTGTAAAATAAGAGGTTGCAGTTGTGCCGCCGCCTTTAGTTACCGTCCAACTTCCGCCGCCATTGGTGCTTTTGTAAATGTTAGACACACAAGCCATAAACAAAACATTGAGACTTGTGTCTGGGTGCGGATAGCTGATAATGCGCCAACCTGTTTGGAAATAGGTTGAAAATGAGTTGGGAGTACCCGCAGAGGTGGTAAAAATGGGAGTCCAAGTATTGCCGCCATCATGGGATTTGAATGCGCCATCTCCCAAGTAAAATGCCCCTCCTCCACTCGCAGAAGTTCCATACGCCTCGCCTGAATGGTAGTACCAATTATTCGTTTTGCCAGGGCGGGTGTCTTGCGTAATGCTTGCTACGCCCGGGTGAAAATTGAGGGGCGTTACCCTTGCCCAAGTCGTGCCGCCGTCTTCGGTTTTCCACAAGCCGCCCGAAACGCCTCCTGCAAACATGCGATTTTCATTGGTAACGTCTATGGCTAAGGCACGCGTTCTGCCACCGATATTCCAGGGTCCTCTTGATTCCCACACGCCTAAGCCTCCGCGCGTTTCGTCCGCTTTTGGGAGGTGTTTGGCAAAAGCTCTTTCTGCAAAAAAAGCTCCTTCTGGGATTTCGCCTGTAAGGGGGTCAGCAAGGCGCGACTTCTGCCATTCGCTACGCAGTTCGCCCGCTTCTTCCATCGGAGCAGCAGGAACTTTGAGAGGCATTTTGGAGCTATTCGACAACAAATAGCCTGCAAAAATGCCAAAAGATGCAATAAAAAATGTAAAAATATGTTTCATTATATACCTGAATGAGGATTGCTAAATGGGGGGTAAATTAGCACTTTTTAAGGCGTTTTACCAAAAATTTTTTCTTAATGATTAAATTTACCACAGATTACGCTTTTATTAATCTGTGGTAATCTGTGGTGACTTATCCATAATTTCCACTTTTTTTTGGTAAGATAAAAAAATAATCTTACATTTGAAAACTGTTATGTTTATAGGCAAAAAAATAACTTGAAAATTTCTACCGAAATGCAGCGATATATCGTATATTTTAGCTAAAAGAAAAACATGAGAACTCAAATTGCAAAGAAAATCTTACCTTTTTAATTTTCATTTTTTAATATATTTTGTATGAAAAAGATTCTACTTTCTTTCCTACTGGCTTTACTTATCACAAACAGCTATGCCCAAAATGTAGGGATTGGCACTTCTACGCCTGCCGAAAAACTGCATGTGGCAGGCTCTTTACGTGCAGACGACCTCCAAACGGCAGTTCCTACTGCTGCCGCAAGCGACAAAGTCGTTTGGGTGGACGCAAATGGCAAGGTATATTCCTTTCCCACAGGCGCAATTGGCAAAGTTCTCGGCGTGAATGGCGCAGGCGTGTTGGCGTGGCTCAATCCCGGACTTTCCAATTCCCTCAACAATGGGCAAATTTGGATTGGAGACCCTGCGAATGCCCCCGTTCCACAAACGGCTTCGGGAGATGCTTTGATTAGCAACACAGGCGTTATCACCATTCAAGACAATGCCGTAGATGGCACAGATATCAGCATTTCTGCCGAATCGAATGGCTCTTTGATGTACTTCGATGGCACAGATTGGGTAAATTTGGGCGTGGGTACAGCTGGACAAATCCTGACCATTTCGGGCGGAGTCCCCGCTTGGGTAAGCCCTGCTGCCGCTTCAGTTACAGGCAATTTAACCACAGCTACTTCGGGGCTTACAGTTACAGGCGGAACAGGGGCTGTTTTGGGCGCAGGAACTACCGTAAATGTCGCTACGAATGCCTTGAATCAGAATGGTTTAGTTACGGGACCTACGGCAGGAAATGCCTTGCAAGTCTGGGGAACAGATGCCTTAGGAAACCCGGGTTGGGTGGACCCAAGTTCGCTTGTAGAGGTCGATAACGGACTCTATTATAACGGAGTAGCAGGCAAAATCCGTCAAGGGGGAGCTTTGGTAGAAAATACAACGATTACACAAGGGGCTTTTGACTACCTTCATGCTTTGAGTGGGGCAGGCGTTTTTGAAGCAAGAAATGGTGCAACAGCAGGAAACGGCTTGTATGTTAATCCCAGCAACAATGTTGGAATTGGTACTGCTGCACCCTTAGGAAAGTTTCAGGTAGAATCTGCTGGGATTCCGAATATTGTTTCTCGTAGCTCCTCTACAATTGGTACTTGGATGTCCCTCAATAACAGCAGTGTCGGGGGGCAATGGTTTAATATTATTAGTACAGGCAGTGCAAATGGAGAGGGACCCGGCAAGCTATTATTTTCGCGGGGCTTAGGGCAAACGCTTGTTACAGGGCATTTTATGGTTTTTGACCATGCAAATGCAAACATTGGCATGGGTACAAACAATCCCGACCCCAGCTCATACTTAGATATTACTTCTACCACAAGAGGATTGCTTGCCCCTCGTTTGGCACTTACTGCTACGAACAGTGCAACACCTACTACCCTTCCTGCCACTTCCCTATTGGTTTACAATACAGCGACGACAGGGGTGGGAGCTACAGCAGTTATCCCTGGCTATTACTATAATGCAGGAATACCTGCTGCTCCGAACTGGGTAAGAATTGATGCGGGGGGAAATGATTGGCATATCACCGGAAATGTAGGAACTTCTCCTGCCACAAATTTCCTAGGCACAACCGACAATGTAGATTTGGTAACGCGCACCAATAACACCGAAAAAATGCGCGTGAACACTGCTGGACAAGTGGGCATTGGTACGGCTTTTTCGCCTATTGGTAGCACGTATGGCTTTGAAAAGCTAAAAATTGCAGGAGATGCCAATGTCAATGATGTGGAATTGGAGGCAATAGGTGGAGGAGGCTTTGGTGCATTCATCGTCTTTAATAAAGCAAATGGTACTTATGCGGCAGCTCCCACAAGAACGGTTGTCGCTAATGGAGACCAATTGGGTCATCTGCAATTTAGCGGATATGATGGCACTGCTTATAGACCTGCTGCCAATTTTATTGTGAACATAGATGGCACTCCCGGCGCAAACGATATGCCTACCCGTATGGGATTTTATACCACTCCTGATGGTACTGCTGCTGCTGTAGAAAGAATGCGTATCACCAATGCCGGAAATATTGCCATTAATACTGCAGCCCCTTCGATTACTGACCGCGTAAATATAGTGTCGGGTGCTACGATGAATGGCATATTGCTTACCAGCCAACAAACAACCGCAGGTTCTTATGGGCTTAGAAACAATGCCACTTTTGCGGGTGCTACAAGCGCAACTACCTATACAGGCTATAATGGCACCATTGCCATTGCAGGAGCTACTGTTACCAATGCAGGTATTTTTGTAGATGTAACTAATGGGACAGCTCCTTCTATAGTAGGCTCTACCAATGGTACAAACACAAGTGCCTCTATAATAGGCACTTCTACGGTATGGCAGGGCGGAAATATGCGTACCTCGCTCCCTTCTGCTGCGGCTTTGGTAGGAGTTAATACAGCAGCATCAGGTACAAGCATCGGATATGGAACGTATGGGCAAACTTCTCAACGCAATGGGGTAGGGATATATGGACTTAATAATGGTCCATTAGGTTTGTCTTTTGGGTATGGTAGCGGAGATTCGCGAGTCTCTGTATATGGAGATGGACTAACAGCTGGTAGTTATGCCTTCGGAGTCTTAGGAGATGGAGGGACTAGCGCGCGCTCTGGTGGCGTATTTGGAGATGACTATGGTTTCGCAAGAGGGGCTTTGGGCTACTATTCTTCGGGTTTAGTAGATTATTCTGTATATGGCTTTGGGTTAGGCTATACAACAGGGGCAGCAGGGGGAAGAATGTCCGGAAGCAATGACAATGTTTCGCATGAAAGTGAGCCTAATAACATGGTAGGTCTCGGCATCTATGGCGGCGTAATGGGCGGCTGGGTTCGTGGCTTGCACTATGGTTTTCATACAAAAGGCGTAGAATATGGCATGTATGTAGATGGAAATACGGTTACAAACAAGCCGGTTGTGCAGCTTATTGAGAATGGCACAGAAAAAAGAAGCGTTTCATTCGCACCTGCGGCTATGTCCGCTGATGTATATGTAAGGGGAAATACCAATCTTCGTAATGGTACGGCATACATTTCTTTTAATGAAAATTTCAGCAACATTATTTCCGCAGAAATTCCGTTAAATATTACAATCACACCTACAGGCGCATCAAAAGGCGTATATGTTACAGAGGTTACAAGCAAAGGTTTCCGTATCGTAGAAAATGAAAATGGCACTTCCAGCGTTTCGGTCAATTGGGTGGCGTATGGCACAAGAACAGGCTATGAAAATCCTGAAAATGTGTTATCTAACGAAATTATGTCTTCACGATTTGACCAAAACATGGACGCTGTTATGTTTAACGAAAATAATACAGAAGGGCAAGCTAAAGGACTTTGGTATGATGGCGAAAAAGTACTAACGGGTGAAACGCCAGCTTCTTTCCAAGCGGCAAAGGCGGCAAAAGTACGCACGCGTGAAGTGCCTTCTTCGGCTATCAGCAATCCAAATCCCCCCAGAAATGCCAACAAAGTCCAAGAAAATGCACCTACGCAAATCGGGACAAGCGACATGCCTGCGGATATGCAAAAGGTAACAAAAACAGAAAGGGGAATTATTCCTTCTTTAGAAAATAGCGCAAAAGACGGAAAAAAAGCCCATTAGATTTTTTCCTGCTAAACATGTCATTTCTTACAGAAATGACATG
>JAYUZN010001019.1:0-2093 GCA_043751755.1 Bacteroidota bacterium
GCGCACCTTTCAAAGGTGCGCCACTCTTATAAAAACGCTAATCGATTATCACTTTTTGTACAAAACTGCCTTTATCCGTCATCACCACAATATTGTACAAACCTTGCGAAAAAGGGGTTACATCTATCTCCATTTCCGTAGAAAATTGGCTTGAAAAGGCATGACTATATACTTTTTCCCCCAAAGAATTGAACAATAAAATGCTGCCTGAAGTCGCTTTTTGCCATGCTATTTGCACAGAAAGGCGGTCAGAAACGGGATTTGGCGCAATTTTCCATTGTTGAATGCCCAACATTTGAGGAGAAATATGAGCAAGAATACAAGCTATGCTATCCGTTGATTGACAGCCTTGTGCATCTGTAATGACAACATTGTAAGTACCTGAAACTGTAGGGGTAAAGCTTGCATTTGTGCTATTATCTGACCACAAATAACTGTAAGGAGCTGTTCCACCCGAAACTTGTGTATAAAGGGTGTCATTGCAGATAAGCGGCTGCAATACAAGGGCTTGCGCAGGCTCACTAAGGGTATCTGAAAGCACTGCTTTGCAGCCAAAAGCATCTGTAATCGTAAGCGTATAAATGCCCGCCTGAACCCCAGAAAGATTTGCTGTAGTCTCGCCGCTTGCCCAAGAATAGGTGGCAGGAGCTACTGCACCTGTCATATTTACCGTAATTTCGCCCGTAGTTGTGCCAAAACAAGCCACATTTGTAGCCGTTGTAGTAGCCGCAAGATTGCAAATAGGGCTTAATTTATACACTTTTCCGTCTCCATTGCCGCCTACATACAGTTCGCCTTTGTAGTCAGTGGCAAAAGAGGCATAAACATACGGCGTAAGTGTACCCAAAGAAAGTGTTGTCCAGCCGCCGCCAGCTGCGGGTTTTGTTGCCCAAAATTCGCCTGAACAATAATCGCAAAAAATATACATTCCATATAAATTGGGATATAAACTGCCTCTATACACCAAGCCGCCCGAAATAGAACAAGCCCCGCCTGTAACATGCGGATATTCAAAAACGGGGGCAACCGTAGCATTCAGGGGCGTAGATTGGCAATTTGCGGTGTTATAGTTATGATTTCCTTCGTAGCATCTCCAGCCATAATTTTCGCCTCCTGTGCTGCCTGCGGGCTGAAAATCCACTTCTTCCCAAAGGTTTTGCCCTACTTCGCCTATCCACATATCGCCTGTGAGTGCGTCAAAGGAGAAACGCCAAGGATTGCGCACGCCATACGCCCAAATTTCGGGAAGCTCTCCTGCTGTGCCTCCTACAAAGGGATTGGTCGGTGGAATGCCATAATTTAAGCCCGCAGAGGAAGTATTTACGTCTATTCGCAAGATTTTGCCCAACATCAGCGTAAGGTTTTGCGCCCTATCCCCGGGGTCTCCGCCACTTCCGCCATCTCCAAACCCTATATACAAATAGCCGTCTGGTCCAAAATGCAAATCTCCGCCATTGTGATTTGTGTAAGGCTGCGTAAGGGTAAACAAAATCAATTCGCTGTTAGCATCTGCCAAATTGGAATCTGCTGCGCTCACATTGTAGCGCGCCACAACGGAATTGCCGCTTAAATTGATGTAATTCACATAAAAATAGCCATTTGTGAGGTAATTTGGGTGAAAAGTAAGCCCCAGAAGCCCTTGTTCATTGCCTGTGGATTTGACTTTGGACTGAATGTTCAAAAAAGGAGTTGCCAATTTCGCACCCATCGAGTCCAAAATCCATATTTTTCCTTTTTGTTCTTCTACAAAAAGACGGCTGTCGCCCATGTTTTCGATGCTGGTTACGCGCGAAAAGCCTGTAGCAAATGACTGCAATTGAACCAAATTTTGGGCAGTGAGTTGAGATGCTGCCAAGAGAAAAAGAAAAAGAAAATATTTATGCATCTGTGTTTGGATAAATAAAATGATACGTCAAAGGTAGCTCATATTTTTGGGTTCGTCAAAAGTTATTATGGGATGTTGGATATCGTAAACCAATTTACGTTTAGTAGGGTGGCGCACCTTTGAAAGGTGCGCCACCCTCTAAATACAGATATTTCATTTTTCGTAAAATGAGGAAATTTACCCCGTTTGCAGTATAGATAATGACATT
>JAYUZN010001020.1:0-1593 GCA_043751755.1 Bacteroidota bacterium
CTCATCATCGACCAAAAAAAACAAAGCAGCAAAGAAAACTTTGGCATAAGGAGTTTGCCCAATTTGGAAACCAAATTTGTGGCGGCAAATACCTTGATAGGCTTGGACAAACCTACACAAACCCTGTTGCGCAACCCGCAAATCGCCGAAAAGGAAAGCGAACTCACAGAACTACGACACAAATATTTTACAGCAAACACCCGTACCGAAAAACTGCAATACCAAAAACAAGACAAAAAGCTACGACAGCAAATTGCCAAAATGCTGGAAGATGATGGCTGGCAAACGGTAGTAGCCAAGCAAATTGTGGCGTTTGACCCGTATGACCAAAATACTTTTGCCAATTGGTTTGACCCAGAATGGATGTTTGGGTGGAAGGAGGGATTTGATATTGTGATTGGAAATCCGCCGTATGTAAGTGCGCCCTCAATGGTGAACAATTACCCCGAATTACGAAAAGCTATTGTTGCTACGAAAAAATATACAACCCTTTATCAGAAATGGGATTTGTATATCCCCTTTATCGAATTGGGGTTAAACCTACTCGCAAACAACGGATTATTTACGATGATAGTGCCATATCCCTTGACAAATCAAACTTATGGCATGAAACTTAGAGAATTGATTCTCAAACAATATAGGCTCATTGATTTGGTGGATTTGAATGGGACAAAAATTTTTGATAATGCAACCGTCAGTAATTGCATTCCTATCATCTCCAAATCTAAGCCTAATACAGCTTGTTATATTTCAAAAGTGAATGATTTGGGGGAAATTAACCGAGAATTTACCCAAAAATTTACGGATTTGGTACAAGACGAAAATACCTTAGTATGGAATTTAACAACGGAAAAAAGAGACAGCCTCCGCCACACAGAGATGAATATCTTGGGCGATTATTGTTATATTAGTGTAGGAATGGTGTTAAATGCAGATGAAAATACAGCAAAAGGAGAATTTTCAAAGGAGGATTTGATTAGCGAAGGGTATGATGAGATTCATTGCCGAAAATACATAGAGGCAAAAGACATAGAAAGATATAAGGTCAAAAAAACGCGCTATCTTGAATATAATACCGAAAGATGCCCAGATAAATTGCGCCGCCCTACTTTTAGGGAATTGTATGACAAGCCCAAATTGATGTTTAACTGTTTAGGCAGTTTGATGGTGTATTTAGATGCCGAAACAAAATTTCTGCATAATCATTCTCTGTATTCTGCGGTTTTGTGGAAAGATTTGGAAGGAGTGGACAATAAAAGCATTTCGACAAGTATAAAACGTTACTCAAATCATCTGCGAAAAGACATGGTTATACATTCTCAAGCCGTAGATTTACGATATTTGCTGGGCATACTAAATGCTAAATACGCATCAGTATTGCTTTCCGACCTTCGTGCAGGAGATTATCATATCTATCCAGAGCATATCCGCAACCTTCCTATTCCCAAGATATTACCCAAAGCGCAACAGCCCTTCATTCATATAGTTGAATATCTTTTATTTCAAAAATCGCAAAAGCAAGACTCGACCTTCTTTGAGCGGCTGATAGATGCGATGGTGTACGAATTGTATCTGCCTGCGGAAATACAAGCA
>JAYUZN010001021.1:0-9457 GCA_043751755.1 Bacteroidota bacterium
TCATTTGCGCTAATTGTAGTATTACTGCCATATTTTTGCAGGGTTTGAATATATGCCTCGATTTGCGCTATTTGTTCCGCTTTATTTTTGCCAATATGCGCTACAACCTCTTGTGTTTGCCATTCTCCCAAGTTGCCAGTCAAATAAAACTGATTATCGTAATTCATGTTATAATCACTTGTTGAAGGAATCTCTGCAGTTTCATTTTCGGAAATAGCTGTTTTCTTCGCCTCTTCGTCGGCTGCTGCTTCTACCTTCTGTAGCATTCTGTTATAAGGCATTTGTAAATAATAAGCCCCAATATTCAGCACATTGCAGTCATACACCAACTCTTTGTCGCTTACTAACTGCTTGACACGTTGCGTAAGCGTAAGGGTATAGATAAAAGGCACTGCGCCCAGCATACAAGTAATTGCCAGATAAATGGCTTGCGTTTTGACTTGCTCCAGCACACTTGTATTACCAAACTGCGCAGTTACTTGAAACTGTGAGGCTTTGTATGCCCACACCAAATAGGCAATGCAGGAAAGCAGCAAAGCAAACATAAAATGCCCTTCGATACTTGGCAGATTTGCTGTACTCATCGGAAATGTCAAGCCGATAAGATAGGCGGCAGAGACGATAAAGGCGTAGGCATAGAGGAAATAATGCAGCCTTGTTGCCCATAAAGTAGGGCGATTGAGGAGCCAGTTTTGGTCTATACGACTGATGAAGTTTTTCATGATTATGTTTTATTTTCACGCAGATGTTCGCAGATGGGGACGCAGATTTAACGCAGATAATTTGGCTTTCTATGTCTCAATTTTTTACAGGAATCGTTTGTATTTGTTTCAAGGCAGGAAGATAGATAAATTGCCATATAAGCCAAGCACTTGCTGCGCTAAATAGGAATAATATTTTCCAAGAAGATACGGCATTGGCATCTTCGGCACTCATGTATTCTTTGAGGATACCCGTCAAAGTAAGCAATACAAGCGGCACAAAAGGCGTGAGAACCATCGCAATAGAGAGGGAAATCTGGCGAAAAGAAAGGTTAAAGCTATTGTTTCCGCCCCCTACTCCTATCGCTGCAAGCCCGCCTGTAACCGCTAAATAGAGCAGAAAAACCCCTTTTTCTCCACCGCCTCCGCTAAATGCAAAAGCAGAAAACAAGCCAAGTGCCATTGTGCCTACAATTCCTACTACAATAGACAACAAAAAAGTGCGCAAAGAAGTTGCCATGAAGGTAAATAGCACAAATAGCAAGCCCAAAATCCCACCAGCAACTGCCCAGTAAAAGCCTTGATTTTGGAAAAAAAGTTCTCTCGCCTGCACTTTTGAGATTCTGTAAAGGTTTTCTTTGAGTTGATAACTATCGGGAAAATAGTTGTCCTCAGTGTCATGCCGCAAAATAGTTTCTGCGTCCGCACTTACGACCTGTCCATACTTTTCCGCAGTTTGAATAAAGTCATTTATTTGGGCTATTTTGCCCGCTTTGTCCTGTGCAAGATGCTGGAAGACTTCGTTAGTATCCCAGTATTCTTGATTGTTATACAAGTAAATATTTTGTACTTCTTTTTTAAAGTGAAGCATGCCTACATTGAGTTTATTGCAATCTGCGCTCAATTCGCTCGGAGTTGCCAAGTGTTTTACCCGAAAAGACAATATCCCTGAATACACAAAAGGTACTGCCACTAACATCGTGGTTATGAGCAGATACACAAGTTGCGTTTTGAAAGTAGCAAGCGGATTCGTATCTCCAAATTGGCTGGTAACTTTGTACAAAGAAGCCTGATATGCCCATATTATAAAGGCAATTCCTGCCAAAATGAAGGGATATGCAAACTGTGCCTCTACCTCTGGCACGTTTGAGCGGTTGATAGGAAAGGTAAAACCAATGAGCAAAGTAGCTGCCATAATGCCGATATAGGCAAAAAGAAAGCTGTGCAACTTGGTCGCCCACAAGTGCGGGTGATTGATGAGCAGTTGCTGGTCGATTTGGGAAAATATTTTTTTCATGATTCTATTTTGAGATTAAATTCTGTATAAGAAACGAAAATAAGTTGATATTTTTCAACCACTAAGGCACTAAGAATCACAAACATATCAGATAAAAGAAGGCATCTAAGCTCTACTTTTTCTTTCTTAGTTTCCTTTGTGCCTTAGTGGTAAATTATAAGGTTTTTCTTTTGTGTTCCTTTGCAAAAATCTGCGTGAACCCAAAACTAAGCATTATCTCTAAAAAGTTTCAACGTCGAAGTACTAATATCCCTAAAATACTGAATATCAATGTCTGCCTTTGCCAGAGCCGCCATGATTTGCGCAGCTCGCACAGAAATAGGCGTATGAATCGTTTTCATCTGCCCCACATCACTTATTTTCACGCCTTCGATGTCTTTCAATGCCCTTTCTAAGTCGCTTCTTTCTGCCGAAGTCATAAGTTCATACAAGTTTTCCGTTCTGTCATTGCCAAAGTCGCTCATCTTCCCATTATAAAGCAGTTCGCCATTTTTGATAAACAAAATATTATCCGCAATGCTTTCTACCTCATGCAAATGCTGCGAACTGATGAGAACCGCCATCGGATGCTGCGAACTACTCGCCAAATAGCGAATATCTTGCATAAAAATCTTTTGCGCATTGATGTCCAAATGTGCCAAAGGCTCGTCTATAATGAGCAAAGTCGGTCGCCAAACTAAGGTTCTTGCCAACTCAAAACGCAGTTTGTAACCGCCAGAAATCTCCAACCATTTCGCATCTTCGTACCTTGTCAAGCCCAAACGGTGAATGGTAAATGCCACTTGTTCCTCATTTTCCTCGCCCTGAATGCCATGAATTGCAGCAGTAAAATGCAAATTTGTCTTCAAATAGCCCGTCCATTTTGGGACATGTTGGGGAATATAGCCGATTTTATTTTTGACATCATACCAATCAAAGACCTCTTTTTGAAACAAAGGGTAGGTTAATTTTCCGCCATCTGCCTCCAAATCGCCCGCAATCATGCGGAGTAAAGTCGTTTTTCCATTGCCATTTTCGCCCACAATGCCTGTAATTTCTCCTGCACGAAGTTCTATATTCACAGGCGGCAGACAAAAGGTATGCCCTGACGAAGTGAAGGTTTTGGTCAAGGCATTTCCCAGAAAAACGATAGGTTTATCCGAATTATCTTTTTCTGCCCGCATATTTGCCGAAAAAGGAATCGTATTTTCGGGTTCTTTTGACGGCTCTGCGATAGGTGGAAGCAGTTCTTGTTCGATTTCTGCCAACAAATTCGTAGCTTTTTGTACCAACGTTTGAAATTCCTTATCTTCTACGGTTTGACTGTCTTTTACAGCATACTCATTGTAAGCAGCCCGCAAAGCAACTGCCTCATGCCGCAAATTTCGGGGCAGCGAAAAATCCAAAAATAAATCTAATATACGTCTTGTTGCACGACTAATGTCTTGTGCTTCAATCTGCTGACGAACTTCCTGTAAGCGGTTTTGTGCGTATGCTCTCATAGATACAAAGTTTCTTGGTTTGTACGTATTATAGTAGGGGAAAGTTGTTAAGGTGGGGGGGCGTTCGGCTTTTACAAAATTTATACAGAGAAAGTTGCATAAAATCAACTTTTTCTGTATCTTTGCGAAGTATTTTAACAAGGGTATTTCTATGGAAGTATTATCATTATCGAAAATAAAGGAACTTTACCCAGACGAATGGGTGTTGGTGGGAAACCCTGAAATGGATGCGAATGAGTTACAAGTTCTTTCGGGTCTTGCTGCATTTCATAGCAAAAGCAAAAAAGAAGTTTGCTATTTAGGAGCAGAACTTGTTAAAAAGTTTGACTCTTATATGCTTATTTTCACAGGCAAACCCCGCTCAACAAGACGAATCGCAAGCGTTTTTAATCGAATATCTAAATGATTTACCCGCTAACAAGAGAAATTGAAACAGGGCTATTAACAATTGAAATCACAGTGTCCAATCAATTGGCTCTTTCAAATAAGCATTTGCTTGAGAAAAATGCTTAGTTCCCATAAAAGGATGCACAGGTTTTCCTTGTCCCGCCATAGGCGAAGGGTGTGCCGCCTTCAATACTAAATGTCTCGTTGTATCAATAATTGCTCCTTTTTTGTGTGCATAAGCTCCCCAAAGCATAAAAACAATGCCTTCTCTTTGCGCATTCAAGGCTGCAATCGCCGCATCTGTAAAGGTTTCCCAGCCTTTGTTTTGGTGCGAACCTGCTGTATTTGCCCGAACGGTAAGGGTTGCATTGAGTAATAAAACCCCCTGTTCCGCCCATTTTTTGAGCGAACCCTGCTTAGGAATCTGAAATCCGTCAATATCCGTAGCCAATTCTTTGTAAATCGTGCGCAAAGAGGGCGGAATCGCCACGCCAAGTGGCACAGAAAAAGATAAACCTTCTGCCTGCCCTTCGCCATGATAAGGGTCTTGCCCAATTATCACTACTTTTACTTGCTCAAAAGGCGTAGTGTCAAAAGCATTAAAAATAAGTTTCCCTGTAGGATAAAGGGTATGTCCTGCGGCTTTTTCGGCTTGCAAAAAATCTTTTAAGGTGGCAAAATAGGGCTTTTCCCATTCTGCGGTGAGGGCTGTTTTCCAGCTTTCTTCTATGGTTATGGACATGATTTGGCTTGTATTTCTCGCAGATAGCCGCAGATGAGAGCAGATTTTCGCAGATATTGTGATAGTTAAAGATTGTTGTCGGTTGTTTCTTTTATAAATTGCAAATGTGCTTTTGATTCTGCTTGCAAAATGTAGTTTATTTCTTCGTCTGTGAGGGCTTGATGATAGCGTTTTGAGATTGTTTTTTTAGAATTTTCTCCAATAATATCGTATTTTGCTTGTTCAAAAGTTATCCTTATTTTAAAATCATAATCGAAATTTTGCGTATTTGACCTATTAAAAAGGTGATGTAAACAAGATAATTGGAAGAATCTTGGCTCTATTTTATCAAGTAGGATGATAGAAATAGACTCATTAGATGCTTTTTTTATTTTTTCTAAGTAATCATTTTTATTAAAATTTGTTGTTGTTACTGCTATTTGCAAGTAGCCTCCATTTTCCTCCCAATAAAAGTGAGGGTGAGATAGTTTATACTCCCTTCCCACATAAAAACGGCTAAACTTCTCATTCACTTCTATAAATTTCTCTGTCAAACGAGGCAAAACATTTTCACACCATTCCTTCAAGGTTTCTTCATTTTTTATTTTCTCAATTTTCTCTCCTTTTCCTTTCAATTTATTTTCTAACAAAAGGATTTCTTTGTCTAAATCATCAGGGTCTTCCACACTTTCGCCCTTTGCGCCTTTGAGCATAAGCTCCAAAGAACGTATTACATTTTCGGCAATATAGGCTACAAAAGGCTCAAATATCCCTACATCTGCTTGGCGAAGGGCAGAAAAGTAGTTTTCCTTATCTTCTGTTCTGATAATAGCAGGCGGGAAGCCAGATTGCATCAAAATAAAATTCATCAACAAACGCGCCATACGCCCATTTCTGTCATCAAACGGGTGAATCCGAATGAATTTGTAATGAAATTCTGCCGCTAACAAAATAGGCGAAATGGTGTTATTTTCTTTTTTTTGCCGAAACCAATTCATCAAATCGTGCATCATAGCAGGGGTTTCTTCAGGCATAGCAAAATGGAAAGTTTCGCCCGTTTGCGTAATGACATGATTAGGGGCTGTTTTGTAAGAACCTATAGAAATCCATCTTTTAACACGTTGATTATCAGACGTAATTGCGTCTTTTAGATAAGGCTGTTTTAAAATAAGTTCATGCAATTCTCGAATAAATTTCTCTGTTATAGGAGATTCATTTTTGACAATTTCCAAAATCCATTTTACTGCCTCATCATGTCCCGAAGTTTCCAAATGGTCTTGAAAGGGCTTTCCTTGTGCCGTAATGCCAAATAAAATAAGGGCTTTTGTTTCGCCATAGGTCAGTTTTCCCCCCTCCAAATGATTGGAATGATAGTCCCAATCCAAACGCAGTTTTTGAAATATCCTCGCTTCAGTTTCAGCATCAAGTGGGCGGAATGTATCCAATTCCGCCTTCAAAGTTTGCGCCTGAGCGATTAAAAAAGGTAGTTCCATGCTTTGAATATTTCAATTTTTGAATAATCAGAGTGGCTCACTTTTCAAAAGTGAGCCACTCTGATTATTCTTCCAAAACCACCTCTTCTCCAGCATCATTGACAGCGATTTCCAACAGTTCTGCGTACATTTCGTCCGAAATACCTGCCATTTCTGCAAACTGCTTGCAAGCCAACTGTTCTGTTTGATAAATTGTGCCATCAGAAGCTGCTATAGTGAGCATATCCCCCAAATCTTCAATGTTATCCGCTTTATTTTTATGCAATAAAAAGGGTAAACTTTCTGCCATAACTAAGGGCTTCAAGTCTTCAGGCGTAAGCCCCATTTCTGAACCTACCCCAATCAATGCTTCTTTTTCGTCCTCATCGAGTGCGCCGTCCGAAGTTGCTACTACCAAAAAATTTTGAAATGAAATTAATTTGTCTTGAATATCCATGAATGAAAGTTGAAAGTGGTAAGTTGAAAATTGAAAATTGAAAATTGAAAATTGAAAATTGAAAATTGAAAATTGGCTTATTTTCTATCTTGTTTATCTTGTCAATCTTGTCAAAAATAGAAGCTCCAAATAAAATCTTGTCATCGTGCCAAAGGTAGCCTTTTTTCCTCATTCCGCCAACAAATTCCGCACTTCTTCCCAAAAATGGGGAAAAGATTTTGCCACAACTTCGGGGTTTTCAAACTTGAGCGCAGGAATTTTCAGCAATAAAGGCGCGAAAGCCATTGCCATTCTATGGTCTTTATAGGTAAAAATCGTTGTTTCCGCAGGAATAAAACTGCCGAAAAGAGTAAAAATGCCTTCTGCTATTTCTTCAAAATCGACCCCAAACTTCCGCAATTCGATTTGCAAAGCCGCAATTCTGTCTGTTTCTTTTATCCGAAGGCTCTCCAAACCTGTAAAAATGATTTTCGCCCCTGTTGCAGCAGCAAGTACAACTATAGTTTGTGCAAGGTCAGGAATATCTGAAAAATCTATCGTTATTTTATTGTTAGAAAAAATAAAACCTGCTTTCTTTCGCAAAATAATTCCCTCTTTTTCCCAAACCGTTTCTACGCCAAAATGCAGCATCAATTCGGCTATTTTTTTATCTCCTTGCAAAGAATCCCGTTTCAAACCCGACACAAATATCTCTGCAGATTCTGCCAAAGCCGCAAAAGCATATACATAACTCGCTGCTGACCAGTCATTTTCAATAGAAATAAGGGCGGAAATATAGTTTTTCTTATCTGCGAAAATCTGCGTCCCTAATCTGCGAAAATCTGCGAGAACCCCAAAACCTTCCATCTGCCGCAAAGTCATCTCTATATACGGACGAGAAGCTACTTTTCCCACCAAATTCAGCCTCAAACCTTTGTCCAAAACAGGCGCAATCATCAGCAAAGCCGAAATATATTGGCTGCTCACATCTGCCTGAATATCAATCTCTTGCCGAGTCTGTACAAAATCTTTTGCCCAAACCTGTAACGGCGGGAAACCTTCTTTTTCCACATATTGAATATTCGCCCCCAAACTCCGCAAAGCCTCCACTAAGACTTTTATAGGACGTTGTTTCATGCGTTCAGAACCCGTAATCTTCACATTTTTTTTCGTAGCAACTGCAAAAGCCGTCAAAAAGCGAAAAGTTGTGCCAGCTTCTTTTGCGTCCCAAACGGGGTTTTCTTGTTGCGACAAAATGGAGATAAGTATTTGGGTATCAGTAGCTTGTGAGAGATTTTGTAGATTTTTTATGGAAAAAGGAATCCCTTGCTGATAAGCCGATAAAGCCGTCATTATCAAGGCACGATTGCTTTCACTTTTGGAAGCTGGGAGATGGAAAGTGTATGTTAAATGCATAATTTTTTGTTTCACGCAGATAAGTAGTTGAAAGTTATAAGTTGAGAGTTGAAAGTTAATATAAGTTTATCATAATCAATAAGATATATCAAAAATATATGTTTAAACTATTTCTCACTCGTACTTAAAATACTCATCTGCGTTTATCCGCTTTCATCTGCGGAAATCTGCGTGAACTTCAACTATTTCTCTTACAACAAAGCCCTTCCTCTGCTGTTTCTTTTTGGGTAAACACATATTTCAAAAAATGGCGTGAGCCGATTCGAGAATAAGGTCGTCCTTCTTTTTTGAGGCTACTTGTTTCTCTATCAATGATTTGCAAACTTCTCTTAAAGCTTTCTTTCTCTTCAGCAGCCGTCTTTTTTGCCAATTCACTCAAATCAGGGCTGCCTGCATTTTTCCAAGCCGTAAGCCAAAATGAGCCTACCCGCAAAATCGCCATGCGCATACGCCGTTCCACCTGCCCCGCCAACAACGTGTGATAGGCTGCCGAAAAATTGCGAGAATAACTGCGGGTAACAACCCCATTTCTGCTTTCAAAACCATATTTTTTATCCGAAGGAAAACTATCTGTAAGTTTTTTTTCAAAACGAAATACAGAATCCAACGCATGATGACTTTCCAAAACAGCCAACCAAGGCTCTTGCAAAACATCTTCAATATAATAGGCTTTTCCTACAAAAAAATTGTATTTTTCTGCATATAACTCTGGTAATCTTGATTCCCAAAAGCCATGTATTCCTTTTTGTCCCGACATTTGCCCATTGTAATTTTCGGTTGTATGCAAAGGAACATGCGAATCGCCTACATAATGCCCTAAATCGGCAGAAATTTTGAGTATCCGATTCAGGTCTTTGTCTTTGAATGCCTGTGTCAGCCTTTTGACCATAACGGGAATGTGAAACGGCACAATTCCATAGGATTTTAGGGTATCTTCTGTGTATTTTGCCACCGCTTCGTCCCAATAATGTGGAAAATCGGAGAAAGGATAAGTCCCATAATGGTCCACATCTATATAATGACAGGCATCTTCGCCTGGCATCACGCCTCGCCTTTTGTCGGGATCCACCGCATGTTCTGTGAGGTATTCTATATTTTTCTTGTATAAACCCATCATTTCAGGCGGCAAAGTAAACACAGCCATGCGATTGATGCGTTGATGCGCCCAAAAGCCCCATGCGTGGGTTTTGGGAGAAAGAGAGAGAAATATAATGAGAAAAAATAAGTATTTTGACATGGTATATCATTTTATATATTTCCTACCTGTCAAGTCTCAAATACCTGACAGATAGGAAATAAGTACAAAAGTAACGGTTTTTTACCCTTTTTGTTACAAAAAACGAAGAATCTTATTTTTTCAGGATTTTCACAGTCATATATTGGTTGTATTTCTGATGCAAGCGGACACTTGCGTCAGCTATTCCGATAATTTAACCCCGTTTCTTTCCTAAGGAACAAAAATTAAATAACTTGCTATTTTTCTCACCACTAAGGCACGAAGAAACACGAAGAAATCTGGTAAAAGAAGACAACTAAGCCACACTTT
>JAYUZN010001022.1:0-2059 GCA_043751755.1 Bacteroidota bacterium
AGATTCCTTCTTTTACCTCATTGCTTCGTGATTCTTAGTGCCTTAGTGGTGAGAAAAATATCTTTTTGTTCACTACTTAATTTTGGTGCGGTAGCCCTAAATTTAATTCCAAAATAAAAGCAGTTTATTTCTTTTTTCGTATATTGCCCCCAAATTCCCAAAAAGAGGATTTTGGTCTATTTTTACCATAATTTACTGACATTATATGAGGAACAACATTTACGCAATTTGCGCTATATTTTTGCTTTTACAGGCTACTTTGTTTGGGCAGGGGCAAAACGAAGCAAAAAACACCTATTCTGCGGCTATTCAGGCAGAAATGAATGACCCCGTTATTCAGCGTTTGTATCAAAAAGGAGGGGCTTTTGAGGCGTTTGATATACGACATGAAGAGGTATCGAAAAGAGATGCCTTTACCAAGCATTTTCCTACGGGAGAGGGTCATTTTAAAGCAATGGTTGGGGCAGGACACGTTCATTATCAAGACAATGGCGCATGGCTTACGATTGCTACGGATATTGTAGCGAACGCTTCGGGCAGAAATACAGGCTATTCTTTTTACAATAAATGGAATAGTTTTAAGACTTTTTATGGGAAAGATGCCAAACAAGGTATTTTGATTGAAAAGGGAAATGAGGCTACAAAATTGTGGCAAAATCCTGAAATGACATGGCTTGATGCCGCTGGAAATGCCATTTCTACCGTAAAAGCAAATGGAAATGAGCAGAGTAGTACGAAAAATAATGCTATTTCCTATAAAAACGTATTCAATAACATAGATGCAGTTGTACAGCAAAATGTTACGGGCATAGAAACGCATTATTTGATTCAAGCTGCGCAAACGGCTCCTGCAAATGCCAAATATATGGCTTTTGGGGAAACTATGACTTTGCCCACAGGCTGGAAAATGGTGGGAAAAAAGGCAAAAGGCAGTTATTTTGAACAGTTGGGTATTTATAATGCAGCAAGAGAATTGGTAGGTATATATAACGTACCGCGTTTTTGGGATTCGGGAAAAGGCATCTATGGCGAACATGCGCAAACTGCCGATAAATCTTCAGGCGTGTTTTCTTTTTCCCAAAAAGGAAATGAGGTAACTTTTTTTACCTTGATAGAAACGGGTTGGGTATGCTCGCCTGAGCGCAGTTTTCCCATAACGATTGACCCGACTTATACGGCTTATCCTGACAATGCGACTTGGTACACGCAAACCGCAGATGATTGTGGCGGAAATGGGAGTGATGTCATTCGTATAGGCTTTGACAATGGGTCTGGGCTGTTTAGTGGTACAAACGACTGCTTTATGCAGGCGGCGGCGCGTTTCAATCTAAGTGGGATTCCTGACCATGTACCCGGGGTTACCACAACTGTTATTTGTTCTACTTCTGTAAACTTGCACTATATTGGCAATGATGTGCCAGATAATGGGAATTGTGGAGCGACTTATGAAGGGGCTTTTCGGATTGGGAGGGTTGATGCGAATTTGATTACGCAGTTTCCGTACAATGCGATTGAAACTTTGCATCCTTATCCTGACCCCAATTTTCCTGCCTACTGGACTTGGGGTGCGCAAGGAAATAGTTTTTATCCTAACCTTGCTGCAAATGGAAATAACTGGTTTAGAGCAAGTTGTGGCATTCCTGGCAATCAAGATGTGTCCGATAGTTTGGGCGCAAATTATGTCTCTATCGGCTTTGACAATACTTCGGGACATGGAAATCCGGGTTTTCAATTATTTTGCTGTTTTTGTACGCCTGATGATGATGATTGGGTGGAATTTAATGGGCATACAAGTGTGGACAAGCCTTATTTGACGATAGATTATTATGTCGTGCCTGAATATACCGTTTTTGGAAATGGCAATGATAACAATGCGACAAATGATTGGTTTGTATATGGTTTCAATGGAAATGACATTACGTTAAACCCTTCTTTGGTGCAATACAGAGGCTATTATCAAAGTTCGGGCTTAAATATAACTTCTTCAAATGCTTGGGGACTTGCGGCTTCGCCAAGTGCAGCAGTGGCTGGAGCTACGAATACGGCTTGGCAGGGTTGT
>JAYUZN010001023.1:0-5464 GCA_043751755.1 Bacteroidota bacterium
CAAGTGCCGAATCCGAATAATTGGAGCAATCCGTATATTTTTTATTATTTTTCGGACAAAGTGCGTACCTGCCCTTACGACAATGTTAGCCTCCGCACAAAGGCAACACTTGCCTTGCGTTTTGACGAAAAAGTGAATAATTGGGGGCTTGTGCCTATCAAAAATGATACGATTTTGCGCAATTTGTTGAAGGAGTATGAGAAGAAATAGGGATTGATAGGGGAAATGGGGTTTTCAGGGTGGCGCAGCTTCAAAAGGTGCGCCACCCTATAACCTGTCGTATAGAGAAACCTTTCCTTGCTTGCAAGGACTCATACTAATGAGGAGCAAAATGATAAAGGTTGTGTTTTTCATAATTTGACGATTGGAAAAAGGCAGCATACGAGCAAAAAGTGGGGCTTTTTGTAGGTATGCTGCTTGTGCGAGCTGTTAATTCGGTATTTCTATTTTAGTATCATGTCTCCCATTCGCATCTATTATATGAATAGAACAGTTTTCCTCTGCCATTCCTGCACCTTGTCCTGTTAAAAAAGCATCATATTCCTCAAACAGAATTTTATTGCCATCTGGAGACACTGAAACATAGCCATATCTTCGCGTATCGCAGGAACATTTTAGTTGGTGTTCTTTTGAGTTGGCAATATCATACCTTAACAAACCTGTACTCCTCCGTGTTATAAATAGAGTAGATTCATCATTACCCCAATCAATACCTGCAATTCGATTTCCTCCGTTAGACATTTCATTACCTATATCTTCCCATTTATCCATTGCTTGAATAGAAGATTTCTTAAAATTGGGGGAATCTCTACTCTCATTTCCTAATGCCATTAAAGTATTATTGCGATTGCATACAATCAGATTACAAGTTTGGTCTTTAATAGTATCGGCTTGTAAAGTATTAAAATTATATCGAACAATATTATAGGGGACACCTGCATTTTTGCTGTGTTCAAATAATAGTTCTCTTCCATCGGCACTCCATGCAGGATATAAACTTGATTCACTATTAGTAACAGCCACTAAGCTATCCCCATTGCTTTTAATTCGCCAAATTTGGTGTCCTGTATTAAAAGCTATCCAATTCATACTACTCCATTTTGGCTGAAATAATAAGTTATCGTTTTCTGTTAATACCTTTTTTTCTTGGGTGCTCATGTCATAAATACATAGTTCCTGGGTCTTCCTCACATTGTCTTTGAAAATAAATACAAACTGATTTGCATTGTTAGGATTGAAACAAGGGCTGTAGTATTGGTAATCTCCTTCAGAAAAAGAATAGCCAAAAGAAGGCTCTTTTATTTCTGGTAGCGATTTGCAGTTAGGACAATGATGAAAAAGATTGTCCTTGTTACATGCGGAATTGAGCAATAATGTTACTATTACTCCTAAAATGATGCTTATATTTTTCATATTTTGACGATTTTGGTGTAAAGAGATTGTGAATTGTTTTTGAGATGAATTATATAAATGCCACTTGCTAAGTCCGAAAAATCGCTTGTAATATTTCCTTGCTTGTTTGAACCAAGATATAAATTCCTTATTTTTTGCCCATTTATATTGTACAAATTAATTTCAGTAGGGATTGCCTCCTGTATTTGGTAAGATATTTTTGTTTGAGCTATATCTATGATAGAGGGCGTAGCTGTTAATGTACCTTGCGAGACCGAAGCGTTTTCAATTGTTGTAATGGGGGTTACATGTGTATGAAGGGTATAGAAAAAAGTAGCAAAATCGTTCACATTGGCAGGATTGTAGGGATAATAAACGTCTATAACTATCGATTGCCCTATATAGTTATAGCCAGTTTTTATGTGATAAGTATAGCCTCTTAAAGTTATACTATTATTGTTACTATTCCATGAAACAACCTCACAACCTCTACCATTTGCCCAAAAATAGGGGGCTGATGGGAAAGGCATTGTCGAAGAATTCGCTGTTCCCCAAGCATGTATAATAGCCTCATTAGCTGGGAGGTAAGGCGGCAAAGGAACCGTAACCTCAAGGGCATAAACATCTACAATATGGTCAGGATAGAAAGATACTCCAGGTATATTATAACGGTCTTGAATCTTAAGGGGTACATCTTGTGCAACAGGCGTAGCTATAAAGGTGTTTCCTATAGTGGCGCTTGTAAGTCCATGCCAAACTTTATAGTTATTGGCTTCAATGTGCGCCATGGTTTCGCCCGCATCTAATTTCCCAAACCCTGTTTCTTCATCATAGCCTGTAGGAGAAATATCTGAAGCGTAAATCTGCATGAGGTTTTCTACATCTTCGGGAAGTAATCGGTTCGCTCCATTCGTTCCAATAAATACGGCTGCATTTTTGACATGACTCAGCATAATGCCAGCTGTTCCTGCTGCAAGTGGACTAGCAAACGAAGTACCATTTGCTATGCTATTAGGGCTGTAATCATCGGTATATCCTGTTAAGGCATTATCAACGCCCTCATACAAATCATCTGTACCAGGCGCAAGAATATCCAAATAGTTATGATGCCGAGAAAAAAAAGCTCTTGTCCCATTTGCATCATTAGCTCCTACTTTAAGCACCCAATTATCTGGGTAACTTGCAGGATAATGTGCTAGTGCTAAATTGGGGTTGTTAGAAAAATCATTCCCACTCGCCGCAGCAAATACAACCTCATTATCATGTGCAAATTTTACTGCGTCATATACTGCATATGCCAGATTATCTCCCGACCAACTGTGATTCATTATGTCAAGCCCATATCCTGGTGGGTTACTTGCTGGGTAGTAATGTGATCCCTCTGTAATGGCAACCGCAATAACTGCATCTGTTGTAAGGGTGGGGTCTTGAGGGTTAGCACTGATTCCTTTTAAGTCTATTTTCATGGAGAATAATTGAATTCCGGTATTTCCATTCCCATCTCCGCCTGCTATGCCCGATACACCTATGCTATTATTTCTTAGTCCAGCCAATAGTCCAGCACATATTGTTCCATGTCCTCTCTCATCTGGTTTATAACTTGGGTCATTCAAATTATGGTTTATCGGTACATTTTGCCCCCAGTCCCAGCCACCTACTACTTTGGGGTTTCCCCAGTTAGGCCCCCCTAAATCCTCATGTTGCCAAAAAATACCTGTATCATAAACCCCTGCTTTGATGTTATTCCAACCTGTACTAATATCCCAAGCAGGCTCAACATTAATATCTGCTCCTGATATGCTTGCGGTAGGTGCCAGCCCTGCAAATTTTCCTGCCAAATACAAGGCATCATTGGGCGCGCCTGCCAATTCATATACGTGATTAGGATGCGAATATATGATGAAATCATTGAGCAATCCAAAGCTATCTGTTACAGCTATTGCGTCAATATTGGTAGAAAAATGAAGGAGAAAGCTGCTCCAAAACTTGGGTACACTTATGGTATCGCCCGTTCGGGCTATAGAAAGGGTATCAGAAGTGCCAAAATGAGGGAAAATTTTAGAAATTTTTACTTTTTTTTGGAAATTATAGCCATTCATTTTTTGGCTCATAGCAGAAATGACAGAATCTGGAATGACTTTATCAAGTGTTGTGAAAATTAATTCCTTGTTATTTACAAAATTGGTATTTACGATTTCTGGCTTAAAATTCACAATCACTTGATTGTCAATATAAATAGGGGTTTGAGTTGTATCATATACCACATTGTTAAGTACTTGATACGAAGCATACTTCACAATTCCATATTTATAAACCCCATTAATCTCCGTTCTACCTGTTACATACACATCTCCATTATCCTCTGTTTTTAGCCCCATAACGACATCATTCCCCGTACTTCCATAGCTTTTTATCCACTCTATTTCGCCATCTGCATTGTAGCGGAGCGTAATAAAATCCGTTCCTGTTGCCGTTTCTTGATTTCCTGCAACATAGACAATGCCTTGATTATCCACACAAACCTTAAGCCCTTCTATGTCAAAATTCCCCTCAGCAGAATAGGTTTTTTCCCAAATCGTGTTGCCACTTGCATCATATTTGAGGGTCAAAATATCCTTGTCTCCAGCCGTATTTGTGGTAAAACCCGTTACATACACATTTCCCGTTCCGTCAATGCTGATAGACTGCCCAGCATCTTCTAAGCCTACATTATTGTAGGTTTTTGCCCATTGAAAGATAAAACCTGCGTCCAATTTTATCGTGCGAATGTCTATATCACTCCCATTTTGGACTTTTCCTGTAATGTAAATATTGCCCGAAGCATCTCTTTCCATCGCAAGCGGGTTGTCTAAGCCTTGCCCTGCCACATTTTGGCGGTTCATATTCGTTTGTGAGCCATATTTGTCATATTCCAAGGTAAAATAATCGTAATTGTTATTCGTACTTGCACTTGCCCCCGTTACAATCACATTATCGTTTGCATCTGTTTTTACGTCTATCGCAGCATCATGCAAGCCTGTGTAATCATACGTTGCTGTCCAAAGCTCTGTGCCATTTGCATCATATTTTACGGTTGCATAATCCGATTGAGTACTCACATCAAAGCTCGAACCCGTTACTATCACATTTCCCGAAATATCTAAGGTGATGGCAAGGGGAATGTCGTATAAATGTGATGCGCCATCAAAGGTGCTTGCCCAACTCACATTTCCGCTTGTGTCTAATTGCAAAGTGAGAAAATCGAATCCTAAATTGCTGCCAGAGGTTGCTCCTGTTACAAACAAGTTTCCATTTGCATCTCCTGTAATTGCCGTTGCATAGTTCTTTACATTTCCATTGTGTTGATAGGTTTGTTGCCAGATTTGAGTGCCTGTTCTATCATATTGTGTAATCAAAAAGGCGGTTTCGCCTGGGGCGGTTATCGTATTTCCTGCGATAGTAAGGTTTCCGCTTGCGTCAATGTGGGTAGCACTCCAATTTACGGCAGTGTCTGGCGCGCCGATAGCTCTCTCCCATTCTTTGTTTACAAGGGTTTGGGCTTGCAAGGGCTTAGATAAGAGTAGCATAAGCAGCAAGATTAGTGAGCTTGTGTGAGCTTGTGTGAGCTTGTGTTTCATAATGTAAAAAAATAAATGGTTAAATTAAGCAACAAAGTAAAAACTTTTATTTGTAAGATGCAAGTTTTTTCTCATTTTTTTTCGAGTTTTTTATTTTATAATATAATGAGTAAGGCTGTTTTCAAGAAAATGATAAAAAGGTCGGCAAGGTAAAGGGGGAAATGTAGCAGAATGTAATACAAACCATACTTAAATTGCAGCAATTAAATGATATGTAATAATCTGATTGCTAATATTTTATAATTAGGACTTACCTATTTGCCCCGAATTTTCACGAATTTGGGCTGTTAATTCGTGAAAATTCGTGCAATTCGTGGCTATAAAAACAAGTTTTGCGTAAGCCCTAATAAGGTAATATTTTGGTCATGTGCCAAAGTGTAGACCTATTAATTGGTTGTTATAGAAATGATTTAGCCTAATTTTAATGACATTTTCCGCGCCCTTGTCCGACCAAA
>JAYUZN010001024.1:0-2527 GCA_043751755.1 Bacteroidota bacterium
CTGCTTTTACTTCGCCAAGGGGTTCTATATACACTTTTCCTGCGCCTCCGTTCGAGCCGGGCGCGCCTATGTAAAGGTTGTGTTTGCCTATCTTGATAGAACGCCCAATGCTATCCCCCGTAGAAGCTATGCTATTATACCTAAAACTACGAAGCGTATCCCATTGATTGTTGCTATTTTTTTTGAATAAATAAGCCGCACCTTTGCCGCCATTATAGCCTGGAGCCCCTACCGCAGCATAGTCTCCTTTCAAATCTACCGCAATCCCAAACCTGTCGCCATTGCTATTCGCAGGATTTGAAATAGCTACCGCAGCTGTCCAAGTATTAGGGTCAATAGCATTGCCTGTAGTATTGTTTCTCTTGTAATAGTATGCTTTACCTCCCCCATTGTCATAAGCAGCACCCGCAATAAGTCCATAGTCATCAGCATAAGACAATGCACCTCCTAACAAGGGCGTGCTACTAATCCCATTAGGATTAGGAAGTGGCCCAAGATATGTCCAAGTACTCCCATCAGCAGGGTTTGCTAAATAGTATTCATATAGCCCAAATGAAGCCTGAAAAGGACGACTAATGACTGCGTGCCTTTGTGTAACGGTAGCACAATACCCAAACTGACCTTCAGTTACATTTCCTACAGGAACATATGCATTGTTGCCATACACATCAATATAAGCAGCCCCTGAATTAGTACCCGATGGAGTAGCAGTAGGAAACCCAAATATCATTGGGTGTGTATTGACAATACCAAAGCTATTGGTAGAAACGGATAAATCGCTAATAGCGGTAACAGAAGGGGTACTGACTACGGAAGTGCTAAAACTATTGGTATAGGTAATAGCATTGGCATTAAATTTATATACATTACATTTATCATTCGTGCTACGTGAAGGAGCAATAGCGGTTGCCATATCATTACTGAGGGCTACACTATAGCCAAATCCGCCATATTTCGCATCAGACCAACCTGTGCTTATATTTCCTTGTGCATCTTGTATATACTGTTGAACAGCCCCATAAGTAACACTTGTATTAGGGCCTGGCGCACCTACTAATAACATATTATCATAGCTATCTAAACTAAACCCATATTTTGAAGCTCCAGAAATTGAAGTAAGCGAACTTGTCAAAGGCTGTGAGTTGCCATTGTCAGCTGTAGAAGCCGCCGAGAAATAGCGAGTTGCTCCGATGAGGCGATAGGCTTTGACGGTATAGGGCGTAGCGGGAGTAAACACAAGGTCATTGAACTCACGCAGCCCTGCGGCAGTTTCGCCTACTTTTATGCCATTTCTATACACCTCAAAACCCGATATTTCCGAAATAGGGCTATATGCCCACGTTACTTTGACATAGCTGCTGTATGTGCCATCTGTAGCAGCTACCGTAATAGGGGCTACAGGATTGGGATAAGTAAGATATGCCCAGTCATAACTGCCGTTATAATAACTCCCAAATACATAAGCATATATCTTGGCACATTGGCTATTGTCGGAGAAATAAGTAACGCTATTGCGCACGGTATAGGCTTGTACTTGATAGGCATATTGCGCATTAGGTAGCCCATCTTTGTGCCAATAGGTATATAAACCGTTTTCGCCCACCGTAATTGTATCTATATCTATTATATTCCCAGCAGGGTAATCTTTTATCTTAATGAGAAAACCTGTTGCACCTGTTTCTGTATAACGCCAAGTGTAGCGTATCATACCCAGCGTGTCTTTGGTTTCCAAATTGTAGGCTGTAGCCAAATTGGGGAACAAAGTAGCCGCACTTGCAATGCCAAGAGAATTATAGGTAATGCCATTACTTTGCTTGATAGCTTGCACTTTGTAGGTATAAACCACATTCGGAATCCCCTCAAAGTCTCTATACATCATGGTGTCTTTGGGCAAAGTAGCGATAATGGCATCATCTCTGTACACCAAATATCCATTGGCATTGTCTGAAGGATAAGCCCATGAAAGGAGTACATGATTTTGGGCGCGCGTAGTAGCAGTATTACAATTAGCAGCCCAATCCAAACCCGTTACATTTTGGGTAGGCGTAGTTACAGATAGGTTGCTTACGTCCTTTATATCAGGAAAAGAAACCTGTATTTCCGTAGCTTCCGAATAATAGAAGGCATTTGCCACCTTCAATGCCGCCCGAATACTGTATATATATTGCTGATTGGGCAAACCTGAATAGTCTTCGTAAATCAATGCATCTCCTGTATTAAGGGTAGCTACAGGGCTACCATTTCTTTCGACAATATAGCCTGTATGATTGTCCCAAGTATGCGCCCATTCGATGCGTATGCCATTTGCTAAAAGTTGTGCTGTAGCATGACGAGGAGCTTCAAGTACGGGAAAAGTAGCCTCATAGCCTTTGTAGTCCGAATAGGTTTTGACATTGTTTACCGTTTTGAAGGAACGAATTTGATATACATAGCTAATTCCCGGTACCCCTTCCATGTCATAAGCTATCAAAGGACTACCTTTTAGAATGGTCGCAAGCAATACATTTGCCCTATAAACTTCTATGCC
>JAYUZN010001025.1:0-5905 GCA_043751755.1 Bacteroidota bacterium
AAATTTTGAACCTCCTAAATATCAATCCCGCAGTCTATTATAATTTATGTGACAATATCCAACTCTTTTTTTCTGATTAAGATTCTACCGAAACGTAAGGTATAACTAATTGTTACTTTATTTAATTTCCGTTCCCAAGACAAGAGATATAGATAAAACAAGGGGTTGCTTATGCAGATAAAATTTCTGCTTGGTAGCTGATGAGGGTATTTTTTTTGGGGGGGCAAGGGGGGGATCAGCACGCAGATTTTCGCAGGTTAAAGCAGATTTCGCAGATGTATCATTTTTGGCACGCAAATTTTCGCAGATTAAAATTATTTTTTATTTTTTATTTTTTATTTCCCATTTTTTATCTTACCTTTGCCAAATGTTTGGACTACTTGGATACTTTTACCTACTCCTTTATTTTTCAAAACATACAGGAAACACAATAACTATTTAGTTGAACCTTGCTAATCTGCTTAATATTTACCCATTTTCAGTAACTTATCTGTGAAGGCGCAAGAAACGGCAAAAATACGACCCATTACTTAGCTATTGTAAGTGAATCCTCATTATAAAAAATTTGGTAGTTCTTACCATCTCATACTTTATTCTTTACATTTTATTTTTTATGAAAAAACTGAATTTACTTTTGATTACCCTCTTGTGCGTATGGACGGGTAACATGTTTGGACAAAGCACTTTTAGTGCTACAGGCTTACCCATAGCCATTCCTGATGCGACTGGAAGTGGTTGCACAGACCCTGAGGGCATTGTCTCCAATAGCATTGTCGTCTCTGGACTTCCCGGAACCGTAGCTTCTAATGACGAAGTACAGGTAAGCGTAGATATTGCGCATGTATGGGGCGGAGATATTGTGGTTGGGATAACTCCTCCTGGGGGAACAGAAATCATTGTGATAAACCGAGTGGGCGGTTGCACTAATGGTAATGATTGGACAACAGGAAATGTTATCAACATTCGCCAAAATGCGGGAGGCTCACTCCCTACCAATTTTGCGGCAGGAACCTATCTGCCTACAGCAGGAACTGTTCCAGGAAATCCCTTTACTTTGGGGAGTTTGGCTTCGCTTGTTGGAGCTACGCGCAATGGCACATGGACGCTAAGAGTGATGGATGGAGCAGGAATTGATGCTGGTACCTTAAATGCGGCATCTATTACCTTCTTCCCTGCAGCCGTTTTATCGCCTTCGCCTGCGGGTATTTTTTGCGCAGGTTCGAGCAAAACATTGTCCTTTTCGGTAGGAAACAGCAGCTTTAACGCAGGAAACACCTTTTCGGTAGAGCTATCTGATGCCGCAGGTTCTTTTGCCGCACCTACCACTATTGGCAGCGTTGCAGGCACTACTTCCGGAAGCATGAGTGTAACTATCCCCGGTGGTACGCCTGTAGGTATGGGCTATCGTATGCGTATTCTCGGTTCAGACCCAAGCTACACAAGCCCCGATAATGGCACGAACTTAGAAGTGGTTGCGGGGCAGCCTGCACAGGCATCTATTTCCGCAAGTGTAAATACAGTATGCGTGGGAATGCCTGTTACGCTTATGGCTACTCCTGCTATGGGTTTTATGGGAGTAGAATATTTATGGTACAAAGCAGGTGTGGCGGTCAATTCGGGCAATTCCTCTACTTATACGGTATCTAACAGCACCGCTGGAACAGATGACTACTCTGTAGAAATTGCTTATACAACCTACAACTGTTTGTCTGTACAATCTGCAGTCACTACCATAACCAAAGTAGCTCTCCCAAATGCAACGATTACGCCTTCGGGTCCTACGACTTTCTGCGCCAACATGCCCACAAGTTTGAGCGTTCTTACGGGTGAAACTACCTATCAATGGAAGCGTAGTGCAATGCCTGTAGGCACAAATTCAAATACTTACACGCCTACCGTAAGCGGCAATCATGCAGTAATAGTAACCAATTCAAGTGGCTGTACCAAAACTTCGCCATGGATGGTTATTACCATCAAGGCACTTCCTGTTGCCAATGCAGGTATAGACAAAATCCTTTGCACAGGTTCTTCTGTTCAAATTGGTTCTCCGAATAATGCAGGAAATACGTATTTGTGGAGTCCATCAACAGGTTTGAGTAATACTACCGTTGCTAATCCTATCAGCTCTGCTACTTCGACAATTACTTATACCGTAACCGTAACGAATACCGCCACAACTTGTACGAATACCGACCAAGTAATGGTCAATTCTTTGTCATTACCTGCTATGCCTTCTATTGCTGTAAGCGGCACAGGTAATACAAGACTTCTTACTTCTACTACGCCAGGGGCTTCTACCATCAACTGGCTTAGAAACGGGGCTGCATTTGGACAAAATGGGAAACTCCCAAATTCGACTCTTACAGTGCCTGTGTCTAATCCTACGAAGGCTTATACAGTCGTTTCAAAAGATGCAAATGGCTGCTTATCTATGCCTTCTGCTCCCAGCAATGTGAGAGTTGGAGACGGGAAAGGCGGCGATGTTATTTTGACCGAAAATATCATGCAAGCTTATCCTAATCCTACTACAGGTATCTTGCAGGTTGCGATTAATAACAGCGGAGTTGAGATAGCAAAATTGGTGCTTTACAATACCTTAGGGCAAGTAGTTTTGGAAAAAGAAATCAGCCTTTTTGCAGGAAATGCGCAGGTTGAATTCGACATGAGCGCGCTTGCTGTGGGGGTTTATTCTCTTTCTTTCCAAACAGAAACCGAGAATTATGTAACAAAAATTGTGAAAGAATAGGCATTGATTTCACGCATTTTTTTGTAGAGGAGACGCAGATTTCACGCAGCCATAAAACCTGCGTAAGTCTGCGTTTTTTTAATCTCAGGACTTAGGCAAAAATTTATCCCACAAAAATGCGCCTTTTTTCTTGCAAATTCCCAAAAAATCCTTTGCTTTGTGGGTTCACGCAGATGAACGCAGATTTTGGCAGATTTCGCAGATAAAATAGTTCTATATCTGCGTTATCTGCTCTCATCTGCGAAAATCTGCGTGAAATATACTATACAGAGAAACTTATGAAAATACTGAACACACGCATCATGCGAGGACCTAATTTATGGTCTATTCGTCGCCACAAACTCATTGTGGTACGACTTGATTTGGAAGAAATGGAGGAGCGTCCTTCTAACCTTATTGACGGCTTTTTGGATAGAATGAAAGCAATAATGCCCTCTTTGTACGGACATCGTTGCTCCGAAGGCTGCGATGGCGGTTTTTTTATGCGGGTGGAAGAAGGTACTTGGATGGGGCATATTGTGGAGCATATTGCCCTCGAATTACAGACTTTGGCAGGTATGGATACGGGGTTTGGACGTACAAGAGGTACGGGGGAAACGGGCGTTTACAATGTGGTTTACGCTTATATCGAAGAAAAAGCAGGCATTTATGCGGGAGAAAAAGCCGTAGAATTGGTACAAACCCTGATTGACGGAACGGCTTTTCCCCTTGAAGAAGTGATTCAAAAGTTGAGGGAATTACGGGAAAGTGAGCGTTTGGGTCCAAGTACAGGCAGTTTGGTAGAAGAAGCTGCAAAAAGAGGAATCCCTTGGATGCGCCTCAACAAATACTCGCTTGTACAACTCGGCTACGGCGTGAATCAGCGCAGAATACAGGCTACGATAGCAAGCACTACGAGCAACATAGCCGTAGAAATCGCGTGCGACAAAGAGGACACGAAAAGCCTATTAGAGCAAATGAATATTCCCGTTCCAAAAGGGGACGTTATATATGATGAAGTCGATTTGCAAGAAGCCATCAAAAGGCTGGGCTTTCCCTTAGTCTTGAAGCCCTTAAACGGCAATCATGGCAAAGGCGCAACAATAGATGTCAAAAATTGGGTGGAAGGATTAGCGGCTTTGACCCTTGCCAAAACCTATTCGCGCGGGGTTATCTGCGAGCAGTTCGTTACGGGAGATGATTATCGCTTGTTGGTCATAGATTACAAATTTGTCGCAGCAGCAAAACGCACACCTGCGGCAGTTACGGGAGACGGCGTGCATACGATTCAAGAGTTGGTGGATATTACAAATGCCAATCCTTTGCGGGGCTACGGACACGAAAAAGTCCTTACAGCTATCAAAATAGATGCCATGAGTTTGGAGATTTTGACCAAAAAAGGCTTAGAATTGACTTCCATTTTGCCCGAAGGAGAAATCGTTTACCTCAAAACTACCGCAAACCTCTCTACAGGTGGCACTGCTACGGACGTTACAGATATTGCACACCCCTACAATGTTTTTATGGCAGAACGCATTGCGAGAGTCGTAGGCTTAGACATTTGCGGAATAGACTTGATGAGTCCCGATATTTCCATTCCTATGAATGAAAATAATGCAAAAGTCTTGGAAGTGAACGCAGCCCCCGGCTTTCGTATGCACTTAGCTCCTGTAGAAGGCATAGGACGCAACGTGGCAGAGCCTGTTATAGACATGCTTTACCCTCCCGGAAAACCCTTTACCATTCCGATTATTGCGGTTACAGGCACAAATGGCAAAACGACTACGACCCGTCTCATAGGGCATATTATTCGTTCTATGGGCAGCAAAGTAGGCATGACGACTTCGGACGGGATTTATATTCAGAATAGAATGTTGGAAAAAGGCGACTGTACGGGGCCGCAAAGTGCCAAATTTGTGTTGATGGATCCGAGTGTGGAATACGCTGTGTTAGAAACGGCAAGGGGCGGAATCTTACGTGCGGGATTGGGTTTCTCTGAATGTGATATTGCGATAGTTACCAATGTGGCTGCCGACCATTTGGGTTTGCGAGACATAAATACGGTCGAAGATTTGGCAAAGGCAAAGGGCGTTGTGCCGGAAAGTGTGCAGCCGAACGGCTTTGCGATTCTCAATGCTGATGATGATTTGGTGTATGAAATGCGGGAAAATATAAAATGCAAATTGGCTTTGTTTAGCATGGACGAGCATAACCCCCGTATTGTGGCGCATTGTGCAAAGGGCGGCGTGGCAGCGGTAGCAGAAAATGGCTATGTTACGATTATGAAAGGGACTTGGAAACTTCGGGTGGAGAAAATTGTGAACATTCCGCTCACCTTTTCTGGACGTGCCATTTTCAATATCCAAAATATCCTGCCTGCTATCATGGCGACTTATATTCTCAAAGGCATCAAAATAGATGATATTCGCGAGGCTTTGGCTACTTTTATTCCTTCGCCTGGACAAACGCCTGGACGTATGAATATTTTTAAGTTCCACAACTTTGAAATATTGGTGGATTATGCACACAATTCGCATGGTTTGCGCGCTATTAGCAAGTTTTTGGAGAAAACAGAAGCGACTTTCAAAACGGGGATTATTACAGTAGCAGGAGATAGGCGAAATGAGGATATTGTGGAATTTGGGGAAATTGCGGGCAATACCTTTGATGAACTCATCATTCGCCACGACAAAAATCGCAGGGGCAGAGACGGAGACCAACTTACAGAGTTGTTGATTCAAGGCATCAAAAATGTAGCTCCGAGCAAGCCGATTCATATTATTTTAGATGAAATGGAAGCTGTGCAATATGCCATCACACACGCTCAAGCGGGGAGTCATATTACGCTTTGCTCTGATGCAATAGCAGATGCATTGGAGTTGATAAAGTCATTGAAGGAGAAAGAGAGTTTGGCAGATATGGGCAGAGGGTAGCATTGTGTAAGCATCAATATGCCGTCTTTATGTTAGCCCTTTGTCATGGCAAAGGGCTAACATAAGACGGCATAAATGCCTGTTTTGTGACGGTAAAGTAAGCGATTTTTATTTTATTTGTTTTATTAAGTCTTCTATCTGTTTCTGCAATTTGGCTTTTTCTTGCTCACTTTCTGCGAGTAATTTGGCTTTTTCTTGCTCACTTTCTGCGAGTAATTTTGCTTTTTCTTGCTCACTTTCTGCGAAT
>JAYUZN010001026.1:0-3098 GCA_043751755.1 Bacteroidota bacterium
TGGCTCACTTTTCACAAGTGAGCCACGCTCAAAATAGCTAAAAAATGACTTTTCTATTAATCATTTTTTTTTCGTACCTTTGTACTTGTTTTTTTTTCATAAAGATTTTACCTAAAATTATGCCACTCATATTTCCCGACATTCAGCAACTCGAAGTTGTAGAAGAAGACGTAGAAGAACAACTCCCCGCCAAACTTATTGTATGGAATGACGACATTAATAGTTTTGATTGGGTCATAGAATCGCTGATGAAAGTCTGCGAACATACCGAAGAACAGGCTGCACAATGCGCATGGATTATTCATACAAAAGGAAAATATGCAGTCAAATCAGGGGCATTGTCGGAATTGAAGCAGATGCGCGAGGCACTTGTGGAGCGACTGATTGGGGCGACGATTGAATATTGAATTTTACCAATAGTTCGATTTTACCCACATTTGACAACACAGATAAATCAATTCAAATAACATAAAAACATGCCAAAATCTTATTCCAAATTCACGCATGAAGATTTGAAGGCTTTGGGCTTACAAACCATCTTGACACATTTATTTGAAAGGCAAATCATCAGCCCTGTACAGCCGAGTGAATGGCTGAAAGAAACCCTTTCAGATGAAGGCGAATTTTCTTTGGATACAGAGAAGGCAAGGTCGGAATTTATTGTTGCCCCTATTCTTCGCGAATTGCAGAAAAATAATAAGGAAACTTTTGCTGTATATTCAGGTTTCAATTTTGACGTAGATAAAGAAAAAGGCTTGCAAGGTTTTTGCGATTTTTTGTTGGCAAAACTCCCCTTAAATGTGATCCCAGATACCCCCATTATTGCGGTGGTAGAGGCAAAATTGAGTGGCTCTCTTTCGGCAGCTGTGCCACAATGCGCCGCAGAAATGTATGCAACCCGCCTTTGGAACGAAAAAAAAGGCGAACCCACAAAGGTAGTTTATGGCATTATTACGAATGGCGAAAATTGGCTTTTTTTGCGCTACAATGAAGGAATGACCATTGAAGTAGATAAGAATAGCTATCCTTTAAAGCTTTTAAGCGAGTTATTGGGGGTTTGTCAATATGTTATCAATCAAGCTAAATAAATAGTTGAAAGTTGAAAGTTGAGAGTTAAAAGTTAATAGAAGTTTATCATAATCAATAAAATATATTCGAAAATATATGTTTAGATTATTTCTCATTCGTACTTAAAACAAAAATATGGCTGTTCGCAACACAAAATCGTATGCTAAATTTACCTTTCAGGACTTGCAAGACTTAGGCTTAGACATTGAAGTAAGCGACCTATTTTTAGGGCAAAATATTTCCCCTGTAGCTCCAAGTGCGTGGCTATTAGAAACCCTTGAAAAAGGGGCTAATTTCCCTTTAAGTACCGAAAAAGCGAGGTCCGAATTTATTATCGCCCCGATACTCAATGAGTTATACCAAAATAATAAAAACGTTTTCGCAGTTTATTCAGGCTTTAATTTTGAGGTAGATAAAGAAAAGGGCTTACAAGGTTTTTGCGACTATTTATTAGCAAGGCTTCCCCTAAGAGTTGTGCCGAATACGCCCATTATTGCGGTGGTAGAGGCAAAACTAAGCGGCTCTCTTTCGGCTGCTGTGCCACAATGCGCCGCAGAAATGTATGCAGCGCGTATTTGGAACGAAAAAAAAGGCGAACCCACAAAAGTCATTTATGGCATTATTACGAATGGCGAAAATTGGCTTTTTTTGCGCTACAATGAAGGAATGACCCTTGAAGTAGATAAGAATAGCTATCCTTTAAAGCCTTTAAGCGAGCTATTGGGGGTTTGTCAATATGTTATCAATCAAGCTAAATAAATAGTTGAGAGTTGAAAGTTGATAGTTAATATAAGTTTATCATAATCAATAAAATATATGTTTAAATTATTTCTCACTCGTACTTAACATAAAAATATGGCTGCTCGCAACACAAAATCGTATTCTAAATTTACGTTTGATGACTTGCAAAACTTAGGCTTAGAAACCGAAGTAAAAGACCTGTTTATAGGGGAAACGATTGCGCCGCTAAGGGCAAGTTCATGGCTGATAGAAACCCTTGAAAAAGGGGCTGATTTTTCCTTGAATACAGAAAAAGCGAAATCTGAATTTATCATCGCGCCGATACTCAATGAGTTATACCAAAATAATAAAAGCGTCTTTGCGGTTTATTCAGGCTTTAATTTTGACGTAGATAAAGAAAAAGGTTTACAAGGTTTTTGCGATTTTTTGTTGGCAAAACTTCCGCTCAATGTCGTGCCGCGTACCCCGATTATTGCCGTTGTAGAAGCAAAATTGAATGATACGCTCTCCGCTGCTGTGCCACAATGCGCCGCAGAAATGTATGCAACGCGCCTTTGGAACGAAAAAAAAGGAGAACCTTTGCCCACGATTTACGGGGCAATTACAACAGGAACAAATTGGCTTTTTTTGCGCTACAAAGAAGGAATGACTATCGAAATAGATAAACAGCAGTATTCATATATTCAATTAGAAAAACTCTTAGGCGTTTGGCAACATATAATCAATCAATTCAAATAAGCAAAAAACATGGCAAAATCTTATTCCAAATTCACATATGAAGATTTGAGGGCTTTGGGTTTACGTACAACCGTTGTAGATTTATTTTCAGCAGAAACAATTGCTCCTGTACAGCCGAGTGCGTGGCTGAAAGAGACCTTGCACAAAGGGGCAAAATTTTCCTTAAATACCGAAAAAGCGAAGTCCGAATTTATTATTGCCCCCATTCTCAATGAGTTACATGAAAATAATGAAGCCATATTTTCAGTTTATTCAGGCTTTAATTTTGAGGTAGATAAAGAAAAAGGCTTACAAGGTTTTTGCGATTTTTTGTTGGCAAAACTCCCCCTCAATATCATTCCTGATACGCCTATTATTGCGGTTGTGGAGGCAAAATTGAATGATGTGATAACAGCTGCTGTGCCACAATGTGCCGCAGAAATGTATGCGACGCGCCTTTGGAACGAAAAAAGAGGCGAGCCTACGCAAGTCATTTACGGGGCTATCACAACGGGCAGAAACTGGCTTTTTTTGCGCTATAAAGAAGGCATGATGATAGAAGTAGATAGCGA
>JAYUZN010001027.1:0-2283 GCA_043751755.1 Bacteroidota bacterium
TCCATTTTCTATAAATATTTCGTGCCTACGGCACTAAAAAAATAAGATAATTAACGATAGTCATAAATCGTTAAGTTATTTAATTTTCGTTCCTAAGGTAAGTCGTAAATCATATATAACTAACAATCGTTCGTGTGCTGCCGTTGTCAGTGCCTCCACTGACAACGGGACGATAAATGGCTATAGCCACTCATTTTGCAAGGGTTTTACCCTTTATTTGACCGTTGTCTGTGGGGACACAGACAACGGCGTGGTTTGTTATTTATTTCTGAACAATTACTTATCTGCGTTAATCTGCGTCTCTAATCTGCGAAAATCTGCGTGAAATTACGCTTCCGCATTTTCCTCCTCAATCGCCACAATCTCCACAGCCTCCTCTTCTTTCACTTCTTCCTCTTTTATCACACTCGTAATAGACGCAATCTCATCATTTTCGCCCAAACGAATGAGCCTCACGCCCATAGTCGCGCGACCTGTTTCGCTGATGAGCGAAGAATCCATACGAATCGCGATGCCATTTTTGGTAATTATCATCAAATCTAAAGACTCGTCTATTTGCTTGATGGCAATAAGTTGTCCTGTTTTTTCTGAAAGTTTCATGGTTCTTACTCCTTTTCCGCCTCGACTTTGCGCATTGTAAGCGTCTATTTTGCTTTGTTTGCCATAGCCTTTTTCAGAAACAACCAAGAGATTTACATTCAAATCTTGAATGACGACCATGCCTATCACCTCATCAACTTCGCTGTCAAGGTTGATGCCGCGCACGCCTGATGCTGTTCTGCCTACGCTGCGCACGTCTGATTCGTGAAAACGAATGGCTTTGCCTGAACGAACTGCCAAAATAATCTCACTATTTCCGTCCGTCAATTTTGCCTCTACCAACTCATCACCTTCGTTGATAGTAATTGCATTTATGCCATTCACACGTGGGCGGCTGTATGCCTCTAAAGACGTTTTTTTGACGGTTCCTTTTTTAGTAGCCATGATAATATGATGAGACTGCACAAAGTCTTTATCATTTAAACTTTCTACTGTTATAAATGCTTTTATTTTATCGTCTGCCTCGATTTGAATGATGTTTTGAACGGCACGCCCTTTGTTTGTGCGGTCGCCTTTGGGAATTGCATAGACTTTGAGCCAATGACAACGCCCTTTTTCGGTGAAAACAAGTAGATAATTGTGGGTTTTGGCATCAAACATATATTCTACGAAATCCGAATTTTTGGTGCCTGCGCCTTTCATGCCTTTGCCACCTCGTGCCTGTGTGCGATATTCGGCAGTAGAAGTCCGTTTTATATACCCTTCGTGCGAAATGGTAACGATAACGTCCTCATTTTCAATCAAATCCTCATAATTTATTTCGCCATCTGCATGAATAATCTCTGTACGCCGCGCATCTCCAAAGATGTTTTTAACTTCTATCATTTCATCTTTGATGATTTTCATACGCAATACTTCGTCCATCAAAATAGATTGAAGATAGGCGATTTTTTCCATAATCTCATTGAATTGCGCCACAATTTTGTCTCTTTCTAAGCCTGTGAGCCTTTGCAAACGCATATCCAAAATGGCTTTTGACTGCACTTCGGACAAGCCAAAACGGGTAACTAAGCCATTTAAGGCATCATCAGGGGTACGCGCGCTACGAATGAGGGCTATTACTTCGTCCAAATTGTCTAAGGCTATCATCAAACCTTGCAAGATATGCGCCCTTTTTTGCGCCTCGTCCAAGTCATATTGCGTGCGGCGAACCACAATCTCATGCCTGTGTTCCACATAATAACGTATCATGTCTTTGAGGTTCAAAGTCATCGGGCGACCTTTGACCAGAGCAACGTTATTTATGCTAAATGAAGATTGCAAAGCCGTCATTTGATACAGCTGATTCAAGACTACATTCGCGCTTGCATCTTTTTTTATATCAATCACAATCCGCATTCCATCTCTGTCCGACTCGTCATTGATGTCCGAGATTCCCTCCAATTTTTTCTCATTTATGAGCTGGTCTATTTTTTTAATCGTAGCCGCTTTGTTCACTTGATAGGGAATTTCATTAATGATAATCTGCTCCCTGTCATTGCTCGCTGTAATGATTTCGGCTTTTGAACGAATCACAACTCTGCCACGTCCTGTGGAATAGGCTTCGTAAATCCCTGCCGTACCATATATAATAGCCCCTGTGGGAAAATCGGGTCCTTTCACATATTTGCACAAATCGGCAATCGTAATATCTTTGTCATCAATATAGGCAATAATGGCATCTACGACTTCGGTCAGATTGTG
>JAYUZN010001028.1:0-4282 GCA_043751755.1 Bacteroidota bacterium
TGCCATGGCAAAGGGCTACTATAAGACGGTTTTGCGTAAGTCCTATGAGGACTTACGCACAAAGATACGGCAATAAAATGGAAAAATAACGCTGAAAAACTTGTTTGAAGTTTTTCCAGGAGCATTTGATAGTTGTGCGGGTTTTTATTTTTCTAATAAGCCTTTCAAAAAGCTTATTTCTGCTTTGAGTTGCATAATTATCTCTTCATACAATTTCTTTTCATTACCCCCCCCCAATGTTATTTAATTCTTTTTTATTAAATAATTTATTTTCATCAAATTCTAACAAATCATTTATCGTAACTGTTAGAATTTCCGCTATTTGCGTTAGCCTATCAATCGTCATATTTGAACTTTGACATTCTAACTTGCTGTACCCATTTTGAGTAATCCCCAATTTTTCAGCCATATATTCTTGGGTGTAGTTGCGCAATTCGCGCACTTTTCTTATGTTTTGTCCAATGAGAATATTCATAGTGTTATGCGTAATATCGTGAAATTGAATAGAATGATTGCACAAAGATACAAAAGTATTAAATAACAGACTATAACTATTAAAAAAATAGTGGAAGTGATGAGACTCATACGGATATCTGCTCACCTTTGTAATGTATAGTTGAGCCAGAGGTTTGGCTATATTCACACAAATTTTTAATACTAATTTTGTCATGAAAAACATTATTATCATTCTTGTTGTTCTTTGCTGTTGTCTATCTTGTGCAAAAAAAGAGGTAGTGCCTACCCCTGTAGCAAACAATTTGTCGTTGCAAACTAACGCTAATGTAAGAGGAGAGCCGCCCACCCTTACAGATGGCAGGTGGGTTTTCGCGTCAGAAGAACATTTTGACGACTTTATCAACTACTTAGACGGAGTAGATATGGACGAATGGGAAACCAATAATGAATTTGTTTCCTACAGAACAACTTATCTTTCTGGTTTGTCCGAAAATGAAAAAAGGGATTTGCAAGAAATGCCTATCAATGATGCCTCTCTTGCTACTTTGCTAAATGAAAATGGAATTGTGCAGGTCAGCCCTTGGATTTTTAAATTAAATCCCACAAACAGAACGGTTTACGCCCTTCATACCAATTACATTGCCGATATCGAACAACTGAATAGCGAAATACCACAAGGCACTCACATTCGGGAGTTTTCCTTTGATGATGAAGTTTTCGATATGGTAGCAGAATTTACGGCTGGAAAAAATGAGGTGCAATGTGCGGGTGGGGCTACTGCTGGCACAAGTGGTTGGAATAACTATTGTGCTAACTTCAAATACTGTGTAAATTTGCATTATCAAAGTTGGGGCATAACTAAGAAGATAGATACGGAGTTTAAACATCGACACATTGGAAGCGGCGGAAATATAGATTACACAAACTTTGCTGTAGAATGGGATTATGATTGGACCCAAAAAAATGGCACATCTGAAACAGGTATTAATTCTGTTATTTTTATACTAGATAATGCAACAGGGCAAATTCTTAGACCAACCTATACTTTTTTAGATAAAAACTGGTGTAAAACCTTTTATCATGGGACAAAATGTTTAACTAAATTTAAAACACATGTAAAAGTATATTTTGTTGATGCTTGCCAACAGAATATTAATACATATATTGAGTCGGCTAATTATGAGATTTAAGTAATGAAAACTAAATTTTATTTTTTTTGCCTGTTAATGGGCGCAATTTCAATACAAACACTATATTTTGTAAACGCTTCAGTACAAATGTGAAAATATATTTTATTGATGCTTGCCAACAAAACCCTCATATATTTATTAAATAAATGAAAGTTAATAAGTAAGAAATAGGTAACGAATTGAAAATCATTTTTTTGGGCGATAAATATATGTTTAGATAATTTCTCATTCGTAACTATTCAGGTACATAGTTGGGGGGTTAGGTTTTAACCCGACTTCAAAGCAAAAATGTCATTTTTTTGGGATAAAGCCCATGATACCAAGACCTACCTAAATAGTTACTCTCATTCATACTTACAACAACAAAATTTAACGTTTTTGGCTCATGAAAAATTTTTGTTTGGCTATTGGGACAATATTATTAGTTACAACTACAGCTAATGCACAATATTATGTATCCCCGTCATTTGGATTAAATTTTCCGATACAGCATGTTTCACAAAAGACAGATAATGGAAAATATATCCAAACCCCCTATTCTGTGGGCAGAAACCTTGCCTTACATATTGGAAAAAGAATCAATAAATGGGAAATAGAAACGGGAATAGATTATTCAGAGTTTATGTTATATACGCAATTTTATGTAAAACGTCCCGATATTTGCCCAAAATGTGATATGGGGTCTTATAGTGGTAACGGGTTTGTGTCATGGAGCATACCTATATTTTTAAATAGGGTCTGGTGCCATAAAAAATGGCAATATGGACTTGGTACTGGTGGGGCTATCCTAAACTACAATACAGCAAAACCTTCTACAAGAGGTTGGGCAGGGGATGATTATACTTTCGCCCTTATAAAGTCCCAAAACTACAATGGATGGAAACCCAGCTTGCTTGTGGGTACTAACCTACAATATATGTTGAATAAGCATCATCAGTTTAATTTGGGGCTGTTTTACAATTATGGGCTTTCCCAAATCATGCGTTTAGAGTATCGTTTGGATTTGCACTATAATGGAGTCAATGAGACGTATTTCTACAAAACAAGTTACAAAGGGGATTATATCGGATTGAGACTTAGCTATCGCTATTTATTTAATTTCAAACAACAAGGTAAATCTGACAAATAAAGATTGCCCTTCATATTATTTACAATTATGAAAAAAAATAGTATCATTTTTTTTGTTTTATGCTGTTGCCTTTCTTGTACGAAAAAAGAAGCTATCTTAGCTCCTAATGTGCAAAATGCACCTACGGCTAATAGCACAAATGCAAGGGCGGAAGAACCCGTTCTTACAGACGGCAGATGGGTTTTCAATTCTGAAAAGCATTTTGAAGACTACGTCAACGATTTGGATAAGTTGGATAAAGATGCTTGGGAGGCTGAAAAAGAGTTTGTTTCCTACAGAACAACTTATCTTTCTGGTTTGTCCGAAAGTGAAAGAGAAGACTTGCAAGAAATGCCTATCAATGATGCATCGCTTGCTACTTTGCTCAATGAAAATGCAATTGTGCAGGTCAGCCCTTGGATTTTTAAATTAAATCCCACAAACAGAACGGTTTACGCGCTTCATACCAATTACATTGCCGATATCGAGCAACTGAACAGCGAAACCCCACAAGGCACACACATACGGGAGTTTTCCTTTGATGACGAAGTTTTCGATATGGTAGCGGAATTGACGGCTGGGAAAAATGAAGCGCAATGTGCAGGGCAACAACAGGACGGAACAGGAATTAATACAAACGGTGCATGGGAAAGTTACTGCACTGGATATAAAATTTGCGCAAAGGTCAGATATGATAACTTTGGAATTATGAAGAACCTTTATACCGAATTTAAACATAGAAGTACAACTGCTGGAGGCTATGATGCGACAGGTTTTATCCCAAGTTGGTCGTATGTATATGTAAAGAAAAATGGCGGAAGTGGCTCTGACAATAATTTGCTTACGACAACAGCAAGCTATAATAAGAACTATGATTGTAACTTTTACCATGGAACAAAATGTTTAACTACCTTTTACGCCTTAGTGTCTTATACTTATACCAATAAATGCACTAATGCCAATAGCAACACCCGCAATTTTGAGGTAGAACAGAAATAAAATGCTTTCTGTACAAAGTTGAGTGCTATCGGCTTACTAAATTCCTAAGGTTTAGTAAGCCGATATTTTTGGGGAGAGATTACTCACACACACCTAACCCTTCTGCAAAACTTACAAGTGCCTACGATTCTCCTGCTCCTTATTTTGATTTTGATGCAATTAGCTCTAATGGAAGCAATCCGCCTGATATTAATGCAGCAATGGGAGATGGCTATTTGGTTACTTGCTCTCAAGGGGGAATAATGAAAATTATGGATATAAGCGGAAATTCGACTATGATGGTCAATTACAATACCCTTCAGAAGATATCCTAAATTTTGGATTTTGGGAAACAATAGATAGTGAAGTGATTATCGAAATATTTGATGCGAAAGGACAAAAAATGAATGATTATAGATTATATCCACAAAAAGAAACGCTCTCTATTTCTGTAAATAAATGGCTTTCAGGCATTTATTTTTGGAAAATTCTGTATAAGAACACATTTTATACAGGCAAATTTATTAAATCATCATCCTATTTTTTATGG
>JAYUZN010001029.1:0-2727 GCA_043751755.1 Bacteroidota bacterium
CGTTGCCCTACGCTTTGTCCAGTAGCAAGCACAGCAATAACTTCCACAAGGGAGATAATACCCGTTACCACACTGTGCATAATCGCAACGCCCCAGTCGCCTTTGACAGAAGTGCCGTCTTCTTTTAGCACTGCCAATTTCATGACCATCTTGCCCACACCGCCATTGAACAAATTGTCGCGGGTGATACAATAAATAAACCAAATAGCGCCTTGAATCCCGGCGTTATCCGTAAGGAGGCTAAGTAGCCCGATAACCGCTCCAATGACTAAAACGTCAATTAAGCCTGCCAAAACACGGTCTTTTGGTGTGGCATCAGGTGCTTGTGAATAGTCTGACATATAAGTATGTGTGTAAAAAATGAAATGATGCGGCAAGTATAAATACAAAAAAGCAGATTCCCAAATAAATGTGAAAATGATTATACGATGATGGGTAAATTATGGGTAGGTATTGTATCTGCGAAATCTGTTTTCATCTGCGAAAATCTGTGAGAAATGCAAGCCCTATTTTCCTTCCATTTCCGAACTTTCTCAAAAAAAAATCCCCAGAAAAAATCAAACCCCCAAAAATCCTTCTTTTTCTATCCATGCTAAAAACAATTATAGCTCCCCATTTTTTTCATGTTTTCGTACAAAAGTGCAAAATATCTACATGAAAATGTCTTGCAAAAATGCGTTTTTGGCACGACTGAACAATTATGTGGAAAACTTTTTGCCCAAAAGTTTCCTAATTCAATCCTTCTTCCTAACTTTGCCCTCTCTTACGATACAAAATACAACTGCTTTCGTAGAAAATAAGTACTAAAAAGAAAAGTAAATTATTTAAAAAATGGACTATTTTAATGCTGCGTATTTTTCTGATAGATTAGAAGCATGGAAAAAAAGAAGCGGAAAAGACTCTTGGTCGGTGTTCAGAATCATGGCAGAATTTGTCGAAGGATTTGAGAAACTCTCCAAAATCGGTCCCTGCGTTTCTATATTTGGCTCGGCTCGTACAAAGCCCGACAGCCCGTATTATCTGTTGGCAGAAGAAATCGCACGCAAAGTAAGTGGCTTAGGATTTGGGGTAATTACAGGCGGGGGACCCGGCATTATGGAGGCGGGCAATAAAGGTGCGAATACTAATGGGGCAGCCTCTGTAGGCTTAAACATTGATTTGCCGTTTGAGCAACATTCAAATCCTTATATTGACCAGGACAAAGATATTGATTTCAACTATTTTTTTGTGAGAAAAGTAATGTTTGTCAAATATGCACAAGCATTTATCGTGTTACCGGGTGGATTTGGAACTTTAGATGAGATGTTTGAGGCTTTAACCTTGATTCAAACCCTTAAAATAGATAAATTTCCTGTGATTTTGGTGGGTTCAAAATTCTGGAGCGGCTTGATTCTTTGGATAAAGGAGGTTTTGGTCGAACAAGAAAAAAATGTCTCCCCACAGGACTTAGATTTGTTTGTGGTCGTAGATACCGCAGATGAGGTCATTGACTACCTCTCGCAGTTCTACAAATCAAACTTGATACAGCCTAATTTTTGACAGAGAAAAACGAAATATTTTTCTTTATAGATGTTATTTCTCAAAGAAATGACATCTGTAAAAAAATCTATCCGCAAACTTGCTGCTGAACTAAACCTACTCGAGGTCTCGTGCCTCGATTATGTTATTCAGACTTGGTTTCTGTCATTGGTTTAACCTGAAATCATTGTGAATGGGGCATAGTAAATAGAACTTTATGGCTTGTGGTTGGCAGAAAATATCCTGCTGAATAACGATTATCCGCCACAAATTGTATCGTTTTCTCAAAAAACTATGTCTTTACTGACTTGCTTTTGGCAAGTTTGCCTTAACAATGCCTTCAAAATTCATGTATTTATGTTTTCAAAACTATCGTACATTTTTGTACCTTCATTGTTTGTAGTAAGTGGATTGTTTATGGTGCTTCAACCGATGTATCAAAAGCAAGAAAGCCTCTCACAGCTGCGCTATGCAACGGCAAATGTGAGACCTTTTTCCGCAGAATTGCAAACAACACCTGTTTTACCTGCTTCTCTTCCTACTTCTTTACCTCAACCTGCTCCTGAAAAAAAGGTCATTGCTGTTCTTCCAACTGTTGTTCCAAAAACGCCTGTAGTAACGGAAAAACCTGTAAAGAAGTCCGAAAAGAAAAAGACAAAAACGACTTACAAAGATGAAATTGTAGCCGTAAACACGCCAAATGCTGCCGAAAATGACGAAGAAGTAGCCACAAATGAAAACAGTTTTTCTTTTTGCGGCGAAAATATCCCTTTGGAAAATGACAATGTGAATGCGAAGTTCATGCGTCAGCTCAACAAATTCAAAAAAGGGCATAGCTCTATTGCAGCGACTATTCAATTAAGCCATCGTTACAAAGCAGAAATGATGCGTATATTGAAAGAAAATGGCTTACACCCCGATATTTTCTACATTGCTGTAGCCGAAAGTGGGTTAGCAAACCTGACCTCTCCGCGAGGCGCAAAAGGGTTTTGGCAATTTATGCCTGATGCCGCAGCAAGTTCGGGCTTAGAAGTGAGTGCAACGGTAGATGAAAGATTGCACCCCATAAAAGCAACCGTAGCGGCTTGCAAGTATTTCAAAACGGTAAACAAAATGTTGCATGATTGGACGCTTTCCGCAGCAGCCTACAATATGGGAGCAGGCGGCGTACTCAATGCCATTTCAAGTCAAGGCACGCGCAACTACTAC
>JAYUZN010001030.1:0-7230 GCA_043751755.1 Bacteroidota bacterium
AAAAAGATAAATAAAATAATGCCTGTAATAATGATGGCTAAGAGCAGAAATAAGGCTAATTCTTTGGGCAAAATCTTCTGCAAAACGATACGCAACACAGGCAGCCCTGCAAAGTGAAGGGTTGTATTATATTTTTTCTCAAAAATATCTGTATGTTTTTTGAGGTCATCAAAGATTTTTATTTTGCTGCCTGAATCTAACATCTTGCTATTGAGGCTCACCGCAATCACCGAAGACTTGCCACTATCGGCAATTATGAGGTTTTGGTAAAAAGGCAATCCTAAAATAACATTCGCCAAACTATCTGTTTCTGCCTGTGAAGTAGGTTTTTGTTGGATAACCCTTATCAGCCGAAATGTCTCCTCAACGGTATCTTTTTCAAGGGTAAACAAATGACTCGCACTTAACACGCCGTCAACGCCCTTCACTTTTTTGAGATTTTCGCACAAATCATACAAATCGCCCAAAAACTGCGGATTGCGCAAATCCCCTTCTACGCCAATGGCTATAACATTGCCATCTTCTCCAAATTCTTTTTTGAAATTGAGGTAAGTAATGAAGTCCTCATCATTGGGTGGAACGATTTTGCCATAATCCTGCGCCAACTCAAAATGCGTATAACACAGCATTACTCCTGTAAGTATCCCAATTATTATCAAGATAGGAATGCGGTAGTTTAAGGTAAAAAGTCCTAAAGAATGCCAAAAGTTCTTCATAAATATATGTATCAGTCGTCTTGTTCAGTGGTTAGTAAATAGATGGCTTTACTTCCTCAAAAGTATTTTCGCTGCAAAGATAAGAATAACTGCTTACGTTTTTCAATTTTCATGAGTTTCTCAGGTTATCCATACGAAAATTTAAAAAAAGCGAAAAAAGGGTTAATTTAGGAACGAGTAAAAAATAAGTTGTTAAGTTTCCGCACCCTCGTTTGTGTCCTCACAAACGGGGGACAAATATGCGTAACATACGTAATTTATTCGATTTTTCGTAGGGATAGCCTAACGAAACTTACTCACATTTTTTTATTCCTATAAAAAAGTGTATTTTTGCGCCCTTATTTTAGCTATATTTAAAACGGGATAGATTTTTGGTAAATTTTCCTTTAAAGTCAATATGTCTGCCATCGTGCTTTGCTATGTCCCGTAGGGACAAAATGTCGGTAGAAATATGCGTATTTCCCCCATTTTTTATTCGTTTTTTCGTGCTTTCACGAAAACCCTGCTGGGGATTGGGGCGTTTTTCTTTGGGCTACCGACATTTTGTCCCTAACGGGACAAAAGAACGAAAAATGGCAGACATGTTGTTAAAGTATAACTAAAATAAAACCAATAAGCTTCTGGCAGATAAAATGATGCCTAATAGCTTATTTTTCATTTTTCATTTTTCATTTTTCAATTACTTATTGTATGAAAATCGCAGTTATTGGTACCGGATATGTAGGTTTAGTAACGGGAACCTGCTTTGCTGAATCCGGCAATGATGTAATGTGTGTGGACAACAATCAAGAAAAATTGGCAAAAATTCGCAAAGGCGAAGTGCCGATTTATGAGCCGGGACTTGAAGTCCTGTTTGAGCGAAATTGCCGCGAAGAGCGTTTGCGCTTTACCGACAATTTGGAAGCGGCTGTGGACTTTGCCGAAGTCGTATTTCTTGCCCTTCCCACTCCGCCAACCGAAGATGGTTCCGCCGATTTGCAATATGTCTTAGGGGTAGCCTCGCATATTGGCAAAATCATGAAGTCTTACAAGGTGATTGTGAACAAAAGTACCGTTCCCGTAGGCACAGCCGACCGAGTAACAGCGGCGATTGCAGCAAACACAAGCATCGAGTTTGATGTATGTTCAAACCCAGAATTTTTGCGGGAAGGCGTTGCTGTTGAAGACTTTATGAAGCCCGAAAGGGTAGTAGTTGGCACAAGTTCTGCCCGCGCCAGAGAAGTGATGGAACGCTTGTACAAGCCTTTTTTGTTGTCTGGAAATCCGCTTGTGTTTATGCATGAGCGCAGTTCAGAATTGACGAAGTACGCAGCTAATTCCTTTTTGGCAACGAAAATTTCTTTTATGAATGAAATCGCAAATCTCTGCGAAAAAGTCGGCGCAGATGTAGATGATGTACGTAGAGGCATAGGCTCAGACTCACGCATAGGCAAAAGATTTTTGTTTCCAGGTGTAGGATATGGCGGCTCTTGTTTTCCCAAAGACGTTTCTGCTTTATTCAAAACTTCGGAGCAATATGACTATGATTTCAAAATTTTGCGGGCTGTCATGGAGGTAAACACGCTTCAAAAAGAAATTTTGTTAGACAAAATATTCAGTCATTTTGGCGAAGATTTGGCAGGTAAGACCTTCGCAATGTGGGGGTTAGCCTTCAAACCGAATACAGATGACGTGCGCGAAGCTCCTGCACAATCTATCATCAAAAGGCTACTTACTGCGGGCGCAAAAGTAACAGCATTTGACCCTGAAGGCATGGATTCTTTCCGGAAATATACCCGTCTTGACATTGCTTATGTCAAAAATCGCTATGAGGCACTTGAAGGGGCAGATGCTTTGTTGATTGTTACGGAATGGAGTGAGTTTCGTAGTCCAGATTTTGAAAAAGTGCGCAAAAGTTTGAAAGAAGCAATTATCTTTGATGGCAGAAATATCTTCAACTTAGACGAAATGGCAAAGTTGGGTTTTGATTATTATTCCATAGGGAGAAAAACGATACGAAAGTAGGCGATATTTCACGCAGATAGGCGCAGATGATAGCAGATAACGCAGATAAAACACAATTTATATCTGCGACATCTGCCTTTATCTGCGTTCATCTGCGTGAAACCAACGATTCAATATATATGCACAACTTAGACCTCACGCAAAAATATTCCTACGCAGATTATCTTTCTTGGAAAATGGATAAATTGGTGGAAATCATCAAAGGCAACATTATGAAAATGTCGCCCGCACCTTTGACAGCACATCAAATGCTTTCAAACGAACTGTTATATCCTCTTTTAACCTATTCTCGAAAGAAAAAATGCAAAGTATTTGAAGCCCCCTTTGATGTGCGTTTACCCCTAAAAGGAAAGACTGCTGATAATGAGATATTTACCGTAGTTCAGCCTGATATTTGTGTGATATGTGATAGGAGCAAAATAGACAGGAGAGGCTGCCTTGGTGCGCCTGATTTGATTATTGAAATCTTGTCCGCAGCTACTGCTGATAGGGATTTGAAGGACAAATACCAAATCTACGAAGAATCGGGCGTGCGGGAATATTGGCTTGTGCATCCTGCGGAACGTACTTTGATTGTGTTTGATTTGAATGAAAGCCAGAAATATCAACTACGCGGCTTTTATACGCAATCGGATATCGTAAAAGTAGGCATTTTTGAGGATTTGAATATTGATTTGAAAGAGGTTTTTGAAGTGTTGGACGAGTTTGATTTTTAGGCATACATTTCACGCAGATAGGCGCAGATGATAGCAGATAACGCAGATGTAGGTTGCATTTTATCTGCGACATCTGCTTCAATCTGCGTGAAACAACCACATTTTTTATGGCACAAAAAACAGTATTAGTTACAGGCGGTTCGGGCTTTTTAGGTTCGCACCTTTGCGATAGATTCATTGCAGAAGGCTACAAAGTTATCGCAATGGATAACCTTATTACAGGCAATTTGGACAATATCGCCCATTTGATGGGGAATGAAAACTTCCAATTCGTCAAACATGATATCACCCATTATATCTGGCTCAAAGGCGATTTGGATTATATCCTGCATTTTGCTTCGCCCGCAAGCCCGATAGATTACCTCAAATTGCCGATTCAAACCCTCAAAGTAGGCGCACTTGGCACACATAATGTCTTGGGTTTGGCAAAGGAAAAAAAGGCGCGGGTGTTGCTCGCAAGCACTTCCGAAGTCTATGGCGACCCCCTCATTCACCCACAAACAGAGGAGTATTGGGGCAATGTCAATCCCATAGGTTTTCGGGGCGTGTATGACGAGGCAAAGCGTTTCGCAGAGGCAATTACCATGGCATATCAGCGGTATCATGGCGTAGAAACCCGTATAATTCGGATTTTCAATACCTACGGCCCTCGTATGCGCCTCAATGATGGGCGTGTTTTGCCCGCTTTGGTAGGACAGGCGTTGCGGGGCGAACCTATGACCGTTTTTGGAGATGGAAGTCAAACCCGTAGTTTTTGCTATGTTAGCGACTTAGTAGAAGGCATTTATCGCCTTTTGTTGTCCGACATTACCGACCCTACAAACATAGGCAATCCTGCGGAAATCACGATTTTGGACTTTGCCAAAGAGGTAAAAGGCTTAATCGAAACGACAAGCGAAATTGTGTTTGAGGCACTTCCTCAAGACGACCCGAAAGTTCGGCAGCCGGATATTACCAAGGCAAAATCTTTGTTGGGCTGGGAACCCAAAATTGATAGACACGAAGGACTTAAACGAACTATTGCGTTTTTTAAGGAAAAAGTATAAGCTATTTTCTCACAGATTTTCGCAGACCAAGATAATTTGTGGAAATCTGCGAGAAATTTGTTAATTTTGCAAAAAATAATGATTATGGTAGGTTTTAATTATCGAAAAGCCATACAAGCACTTGTATTTTTTGGGAATAAGGAAAAGGGAATTATTCATAAAATGAAAGCTTTTAAATTGATATGGCTTTCTGATAGGCTTCATTTGCGCAGATTTGGCAGACCTATATTGAATGATGTATATTTCGCCCTTCCCAAAGGACCGATTCCTTCAAATACCAAAGATTTGGCGGATAATTCTAATTTCCTCGCAGATTCCGAAAAAGAACTACGAGAAATATCCATTGAAAGTAGGGGAAGATTTGAGATAAAAGCAAAAACAAGGGTAGATACGCAAGTTTTTTCTCAAAGCGATTTGGCTATTATGGACGAAATTTATACCCATTTTGGCGGCTTGTCGGAAAATCAGTTATCAGAATTATCCCATTTTTATCCCGAATGGCTCAAGTTTGAACATGCCTTACAAGCAGGACATTCTTCCCGATTTGAGATGAATTATCAAGATTTTTTTGAAGATGCAAAAGAAAATAATCATCACATTTTTACCGAAAATAGTGCTTTATTGGAATTAAATAAGGAATTTTTCTTAGAAAATCAAATAATTGAAAATCTTGTATGAAGTTGCCCGTAGAATGGCTGATAATGAAAAAAAATAAAAACTTAACCCTCCAAATGTTGGGGATAAGATTCATTTTACGTACTTAAATACGCAAATTATGTGGGAAAAAATCAAGGCATATTTTCGCAACCGAAAAATACGGGAGGTATTGGCGCAAGGCAAAAAATTTGCGCATGATTTTATAGATGTCGAAAAAGCCAAGTCCATTGGTTTGATGATAAATGTGAATCAATGCAATCCCGAGGATATAAAAGACATTCATACCTATATGGATGCGGCACGAGCTAAAGGCTTGAAAGTCATTGTGTTTGAACTCAATTACCTCAAAAAATCTACCCCCGCTTTTGGCACTTCTGCCCATGCGGTTTTTATCAACCCCGAAAAAACGAATTGGTATGACTGCCCTGTTTCTGCCGTACAAGGGCTTATTGCGCAGTATGATATGGACATTTTGCTCAATTTTGACACTTCCGAAAGCATGACTCCGCATTTTATCTCCGCATTTTCTCATGCCCGCACCCGCACATCTGTCTATAAAGAAGGCTTTGAAAATTTTTATGAAGTGATGGTGGCTTTCAAAGAAACCCGTTTCAAAAAGATGCTCCAAAACTTTGAACACTTTTTGAAAATGATAGAGAAATAAGGGATTCAAAAAACATTTTAGGGATAAATTAGTTGTATATTTGCGCAATATGTGCAAAATAAAGGTTAATTTTATGCTATTAAATTTCGCTATCACTAATTTTCGTTCTATCAAAACACGTCAAGTGCTTTCTATGATGCCTTCCGCAAAGGTAAAAAATCGGTTTTCCCCCCTAAATATAGCTGCTAAGTATGGAGAACGAGTAGGAAGTTTACGGGCTGCCGTTCTGTATGGACCCAATAATGCAGGAAAGTCGAATACTTTAATGGCATTTAAAGCCCTCATTTGGTTAGTAGAAAACTCGCATAAACTCAATACAGGTGAAAAAATAAAAGCAAATGAGGTATTTGAATTTGATTTAGTTTGGCAAGAAAAGCCGACCACTTTTGAAATAGATTTTGTAGCAAAAAATGGGCTAAGATATATGTATGAAGTAGCTTTTACGAAAGAATCTATAATAACAGAAAATTTAGACTATTATAACATTAGTGAAACAGGGAAAATGCTTTGGAATAAAGTTTTTCATAGAAAAAATGAAAAGGTAAGTTTTGGCGATTTTAAAGGAGAAAAGAAACGTATAGCAAAAGAATTAAACCCTAACCAACTATTGCTTTCTAAGGCTGCTAATAATAATTATGAAACCTTAGCTCCTGTTTATCAATATATTAGTAAGCATCTTGATACTGTCCAATTAGACGAAAGTCAGGGCGGGTTTAGAGAAATTAATTCAATTGCTTTAGCTAAATTTTTAATAGAAAATACAGATTCCTTTGTTTCTAATACTATTAACACTTTGATATCGCAATTCGATACAGGGATTTTGCGGTTTGAAGTTGCCGAAAATAAAGAAACAAATTTTCGTTTTCCAGAATCTATCTCTGATGAAGAAAGAAAAAAAGTAATAGAACAGTTCAAATATACAATTCAAACCGTTCACCCATTATTTGAAGGAGACACTCAAAAAGGTACTAAAAACCTCAATCTTAGCCAACAATCTCTGGGGACAAATAAGCTATTTATATTGTTAGGACTTGTTCTTACTGCGCTCAAAGAGGGAGATACACTTATAATTGACGAACTCGACAAAAGTCTTCATAGAAACATTACCTTAAACCTGATACAACTTTTTCATAACCCTATCTCTAATCCGAATGGCGCACAACTTATTTTTTCTACACACGATATTTCTTTATTGATAGATGATGTTTTGAATAGAGACCAAATGTGGCTCATAGAAAAAGATAAATATGGGGCATCTGATGCCTATTCTGTGGCAGAAATAGAAGGCTTACGCGCAGATATTTCTCTTGAAAAATGGTATATGACAGGACGCTTAGGAGCTATTCCTGTCGTTTCTAACAATAATATCGCTCAAATTATTTCCCATAATTTGGAACATATAGCAAACTTAACAAATCATGGCTAAG
>JAYUZN010001031.1:0-13307 GCA_043751755.1 Bacteroidota bacterium
TATGTAGTTAGCATTGCTAATTATTGTATTAAATTTAGACATTACAAAAATAATAGTATTTTTAATATTTTAATTTATATTTATATAGTATTGATAATCATATTTTTAGCTCAATAAAAAATGACCCAAAAATGCTTTTTTTCTCTGTAATAAACAAAACTTAAAAAAAGTATTTAAAAAAAAATATTTCTATTTGGCGCAATTTTTGACATAATTAGTCATATATTAGTAAACTTTTAATAAAGAACACATATTATCTTTCAATCATTTATGCGTGCCAATACTATTCTTACATATTGCCTATTTGTGGTTTGCTGCCTTCCTTTTTTTGTCTATTCACAAACAGCTGACAACAAAGTCCTTACGGGGATAAGTGCGACTTTTGTAGATTACAAAGGAATCGTAAACAAGCAATTCTTTAACCCGCGCAATTTCAATCCAGGAGTGCGCATAAATGCCAATATGTATATGAATGGCTGGCTGAATTATACCCTTGCGGCAAGTTTTGTGCCGAGAGCGAGCTATCCACAAGTTGATGGCTCATTCAACCCGCAACTGCTGATAGATGTCAATACGGGCTTGCAGCTCAAAGCCAATAATGGCAAAATAATGAATGAGAATGCGGTAGTCGCGCCTTATATTTATTCAGGGTTGGGTTATAGCACTTCTGAAGGAAAAAGTGGCGTGTATTTACCTGCGGCGGCGGGCGTGCGTTTTCGCTTGGGAAACAATGTGAGCCTCAATTTAGAATCCATGTATCGCGTCAAATTCAATAGCACGATTCAGCCGATGTCGCACACGATTGGCTTCAATTTTATTTTACCTTCTCAAAAGCCGCCAGTAGAAACAGCTTCAAGAGGCAAAACCACGAAGCCAAAACCCGTTATTACCACCAAAAAACAAGAACTTCCACAAGATACGGTTACGGAAGAAGTCGTTACTACGGAGCCTACAAGTACAGAACCTACAAGTACAGAACCTGTAACAACAGAACCTGTAACAACAGAACCTGTAACAACGGAACCTGTAGCAACAGAAGTCGCAAGTACAGAACCTGCAACGGAAAAACAGGCAAATGACCAAGATAATGATGGGGTAGAAGATAGATTTGATGCTTGTCCAGACGTGGCAGGTCCTGTAGAGGAGGGAGGCTGTCCGCCGAGAGAGAAAATTGCGCCGGCAACGGAGCTGCCTACTGAAGAAGTGGTTGCAATGTTTCCTGACGCAGACGGAGATGGGGTAGAAGACCGTTTTGACCCTTGCCCTAATGTTCCTGGCAAAAAAGAGGAAGGCGGCTGTCCCGAAAGGTATAAAATAGGGCAAGTTTCGGAGGAGATTTCTGCCAAAGAAAATGCCCCTACAGAAGTTGCCACAACGGAAACTACTCCTACAGAAAGAGTTGAACCAACAGTTCCAAATGAGATTGCAGGTACTTCGAGTGTTGCAGAGGAAGCTCCGAGTCAAACGCTTACGCCTTCGGAAGAGGGTTCGGCTCCTACCGAAACGGCGGTTGCGACTCCTGTGATAGAGACTCCACCTCAAGTGGAAGAGGTGGAACAAACGCTTTCTGCTGATGACATGAATCGCTTGAAAATCATTGCAATGAATATAAGTTACAAGCCCGGAACAGATGCACTTATGCCGGGAACGGAGTCTTATATACAAGAATTGAAGGATTTATTGGCAAAATATCCTACGTATAAATTGGTCATTCGCGGGCATTATAGTGCGGGGCGTGAAGAAGATGACAACAAAGTGATGTCAGTCAAAAGGGCGTTTCAAATCAAACGCCAATTGATTTTGACGAAAGGCATGACACCTGTCCGTATGAGTCCTGACGGATTTGGAAGCAAAGAAACGACCGCAAAAAATGAAAGTCGTATAGAGATGAGTTTGGAACCGCTGAGGAAATGAGAAAGTTGAGAGTTGAGAGTTGAAAGTTGAGAGTTGAAAAATGAGAATGAAAAGCTATACATCTGCGACATCTGCTTTTATCTGCGCAAATCTGCGAGCTAACAATATATTTAATGGGTGCGATGTTTCATTTTAGGTAATAGCAGGGCGCCGCGAGGTTGCCCTCTTTTTTTGCATTTACTACACCAAGGAACACGAAAAGAATAAAATCATAATTTACCATTAAGGCACGAAGTAAACTAAGAAAGAAAAAGTGTGGCTTAGATGTCTTCTTTTACCATATAGCTTCGTGTTTCTTCGTGCCTTAGGGGTGAGAAAAATGGCAAGTTATTTAATTTTTGTTCCCAAGAAAAAATCTACGACAAAAAGCTAACAATTCCAAATAAAAGCAGTACTTTTGCGTCCAAAATACTCACTGTTCCCTCTGGTACAGTGAGTATAGTCGAACTGCTAACTGCTAACTGATAACTGAAATGGGACGCGCATTTGAAAAACGCAAGCACAAAATGTTTGCTCGCTCTGATAAGATGGCGAAACTCTTTACCAAATATGGGAGAGAAATTGCTATGGCGGTAAAAGCCTCTGGGCCAGACCCTGATATGAACCCCCGTTTGCGTACTGCAATTCAAAATGCAAAAGGCGTAAACATGCCGAAAGACCGCATAGACGCTGCCATAAAACGGGCTGCAAGCAAAGATGAAACGAATTATGAAGAAGTTGTCTATTCGGGCATGGGACCTAATGGGGTGGCTATTATTATAGAAGCCGCAACGGATAATCCTACTCGAACGGTGGCAAATATCCGTAGCTACCTCAAACGGGCGGAAGGCTCGCTGGGGCAAACGGGTATGCACGACTTCATTTTCACGCGGAAAGGCGTTTTTACCGTTAGTCTTGACGGCATAGACCCCGAAGAATTGGAGCTTGACCTCATCGATGAAGGCTTAGAAGAAATCGAAGTCGAAGGAAATGAAGCCATTTTGACTACCTCTTTTGAGGATTTTGCCAAGATGCAAAAAGCCTTAGATGCCAAGAAAATTCAGGTAACAAATGCTGAATTTCAACAAATTTCTACTGTCTTTCGCGAACTCGCAGGCGAACAGGCAGAAGCTATCCACGAACTAATAGATAAAATCGATTCTGATGATGATGTGCAATCTGTGTATCACAATATGAAGGAAGAATAAGGTAGAAAAGATAGATTTCTTTGTTATATTGCTGGTGCAAGCGTCCGCTTGTACCTCCCTTTTCGAAGTGTCCACTTCGAGGCTGGAAGCGGACGCTTCAAGGCTGGAAGCGGACGCTTGCGGCAGCGGGGATTCAACAAAATAGTTTAAACGCAGCACCTGTTCACTGCTAACTGTAAAATGATGTCAAATACAATTTCAAAAATAAAATGGCAGCAACTTATGTCGCTTGCCATTCAATTCAAGCAACTTGCCCCCTGGGATTGGATGGGCGATACGGAAATATTTGGGGTTCAGCACCCCGAAACGGGACTTACTTATTATTGCACCGTCATGGGTATGGGCGGCGAGCTATTTGCCATAGGCATGTACAAAGGCTTGAAAGGCTTAGACATTTTGATGGAAATTGCAACAGGACTTGCAGACCCCGAAGAAATGCTATTTAGCCAAGAATGTCTCATGTTATCTTTGGAAGATAAGGAAGAATTATTGGAAGAAGACCAGGCACTTTACAAAAAATTAGGCTTTTCTTTCAAAGGAAAAAAAGCCTATCCTACCTTTCACGACTATTCTCCGGGCTTTATGCCTTGGACGATTCAGACCGAAGAAGAGGCAGATACCATGATTTTGGTTATTGCACAAGCCTTAGAAGTAGCGCGCCTTTGTAGAGATGACGATGAATTGTTATATAATGAAGCGAGTGAAGATGATGAGTCGGTCGTAGCTTCTATGCGTGTATGGAAACAGGTGGGAGATTTTTGGAGAGATGAGTGGGAATTGTATAGAGATGAGGACTTTATAGACGATTTGCCAGATGTAGAAGTTTCTGAATTGTATATGCGCACGCACCTTTCGCGCCTCACAAAACGTGCAGACAAAACATGGGTTATGGACATTTTTCATGTGATGATGCCTGTGCAGGAAAATGAAGATGAACGTCCTTACTTCCCGATGATGATATTGGCAATTGATACGGAAACGGGCATGATTTTGGCGCAAGAGATGCTTACGATTGAAAATATGCGTACAGATTTGCAAAAAGCCCTGATAAATATCTTCAAAGGGAAAACCACAGGGTATATTCCCCATGAAATCATTGTAGGACGTGAGGAAACGGAAGATTATCTTACCTTATTTGAAGATTATTTGGGCTGTACCATCACTTTTGACGAAGAAACAGGAGACTATCTCGAAGAATTGAAACAAGAATTGTTTGAGAGCTTGGGGGGCGAAAATTGAGGTTTTCACGCAGATTTTCGCAGATGAAACCGCAGATTTTCACAGATTTTTCTCATTTGCGAAAATCTGCGTGAAATATAGCTAAAATTCGTATCTTTGAGCCATATTCTCAAACGCTCATGAACAGAATCTTCATCTTCGCCTTCCTGCTCATTTCGGCACTCTATCCCAGTTGCCGAACCACACAAGCTACGACCAAAAACACAAAGCCTGCAAAGCCCAAATCATTGGCTTTGCAACAGCAAGTTTCCCTCATTTATGTAGATGCCTGTGCCGAAATGGTCAATGGCAATGTCAGAGGTGCAAAAGAGCTTTTTTTAGAATTGCTAAAATTAGACCCTAAGCATCATGCAAGCATGTACAATCTCTGCCTCCTCTACACTGAAGCCACAACTGACCCCTCCGACTACAACGAATCTGTGAGAATGGGCGAGGCGGCTATAGCCTTAGACTCCGAAAACTATTGGTATCATGAGGCACTTGTAGATGCGTATCGCATAAAAGGCGACATGAGCAATGCCATTCGTATCAAAAAGACGATAACCCAAAAATTCCCGAAAGAACCCGGCGTTTTCAATGAATTGGCAGATTTGTATATTCGCTACAAAAACTATGATGAGGCACTTTCCACTTTGAACCAAATCCCTCCTAATTCTACGAATACCGAAGAAATAGAGCTTCAAAAATACAAAATTTGCGTGGAAGCAGGCAAATCTGAACAGGCTATTCTTGCCATTGACAAGCTCATTGCGGCATATCCCGAAAAAGCGGAGTACGTTTATAATAAGTACAATCTCCTCAAAAAATTGGGGCGTGAAGCAGAAGCGATAGAACTCCTCAAAAAATTGCTAAAACGCTATCCGAAAGATAGTTTTGCCTTGCTGACCTTAGCGGATTTATACAAATCTCAAAATAACATTGCAGAATCGGATAAATACCTGTTCTTGGCTTTTTCAAACCCCGAAATTGGCATAGACGGCAAGGCAAATGTGATTCGTACTTTGATGGATTACTTGGACATTGACAAATCTTCTATAACAAAAGTGCGTACTTTGGTGGATATTTTGGCAAAAGCGCACCCAAATACCGCCATTTCCAATCATTTTCAGGCAGATATTTTGTCTTATGATAGCAAAGCCGATTCTGCTCGCCTCATGTATCGCAAGGCTTTGACGATAGCCCCTACTGATGATGATATGTGGAGCAAAATGTTGGAAAACAGTCTCAAAACGAAAGACATGCCTCGCCTACAACAAGATGCGATGGACGCGATGGAGTATTTTCCCAATAATGATAAATTTTCTTACTATCTTGGCATCTCTAATTTAGGAATAGGGGAGTATGAGGCGGCTATTTTTGCGTTTGAGAAGGTAAAAAAGAAAAATCTCAACAATCCTGAACTCATGGCACGCACCTATCAAGGGCTTGGAACGGCTTATGCGCGCAACAATCAATGGCAGGAAGCGGAGCCTGCGTTTGAAAAAGGCTTGGCTATTTCTCCTGCAAATGTGGATATTTACAACAATTATGCGTATTATTTGGCTTTGCAAAAAGACAAGTTTGCGAAGGCTAAAGAGGTGATTAACAACTCTCTCAAAATTCAGCCCAACAATCCTGCCACTCAAGATGTCTATGCTTTTGTGTTATATCAGGCAGGGGAATATAGTGAAGCATTGATTTGGGCAGAAAAATCGGTGATGCAAAAGCCTACTTCTGAATCTTTGGAGCATTACGGGGATATTTTGTTCAAATTGGGCAAAAAAGAGGAGGCTGTTTCGCAATGGAATAATGCGATAAAAGCGGGAAATGCGAAAATTGTGATTCAAGAAAAAATGAAAATGTGACAGGTTCGTTTTTTGACAGGTTTGTTTTTTTGACAGGTTTGTTTTTTTGACAAGATTGACAAGATAAACAAGATAGAACATAGAACAGATTTTAATTCTCAATTAAGTACGAATGAGAAATAATCTAACCATATATTTCGATATATCTTATTGATTATGATAAACTTATATTAACTTTCAACTCTCAACTTATAACTTTCAACTACTTATGATAATTGCCAATCCTATATATGATGTTGTGTTTAAATATCTCTTAGAAGATATGGAAATTACGCGCGAGTTGCTGTCTGCAATTTTGAGTGTACCTATCAAAAGCCTTGTAGTTAAGCCGCAAGAAACCCTCGTAAAAGGGGAGGCTGGAGACATAAAAATCTTTCATTTAGATTTTTATGCCAAGATATTGACCGAAGAGGGTACGGAAAAATCGGTATTAATAGAACTGCAAAAAGCCAAACAGTCCTATGACATTTTGCGTTTCCGAAAGTATTTAGGGGAAACCTATAAGAAAGAAGAGTGGCGCAAAGATGCAGAAGGCAAACCTGAGAGCTATTCTATAGAAATTGTAACCATTTATATCTTAGGCTTTAAGCTCGATGATGTGCCTGTGCCTGTTGCCAAAGTGAGCAGAGTTGTCGAAGATGCTATAACGAAAGAAATCATTAAAACGAACAGCGATTTTCTCAAACAGCTTACACATGAGTGTTTTACCATACAAATTCCTCGTTTGCAGAATGGGCAACGCAGTCAATTAGAGGAAATTATTGAGATTTTTAATCAAGACTATGTAACAGATGACTTGCATAAAATTGAGTTCAAAATACCTTCACAAAACGCTTTGGTCAAAAAAATGCTGAGACGTTTAGCAAGAGCGGCAGGAGATGAGAAAATTCAGCGAATAATGGAAGCCGAAGATTCTATTGAACGAATGTTGAGTCGTGAACTAAAAGAAAAAACAAAGAAATATGAGGAGGAGATAGCAGAAAAAGACAACATGCTAACGGAAAAAGACAACATAATAACAGAAAAAGACAATATGCTAACGGAAAAAGACAATGTAATAACAGAAAAAGAAAATATGCTAACAGAAAAAGACAATGTAATAACGGAAAAAGACAATATGCTATCGGAAAAAGACAATGTAATAGCAGCTTTAATAAAGCAAATGGAAGAAATGAAGAACAAAAGCTAAAAATTATTTTCACAATATATTAATTATCAATTATTTAACACAATATTATGATACTATTAGGACCTGTAACAGAAAAAATGAAAGAGAATCGCATCAAAACTGAAGCCGCCGAACAAGCGCAAAGAATGAGAGATGCAGAGGACTCTTTTGAGCGAATACTTAGACGTGAGACAAGGCTCGCATTGAAAGAATGTGAGGAAAAGTTGAAGGCAATGGGCATTGAATTAGAAACTCCTATCATAGTGCCAAGTCCCATGTCCGAAAAAATGATAGCGAATCGTATCAAAGCAGAAGAAGCCGAAAAAGAGCAAAGAATCAGAGATGCGGAAGACTCTTTTGAGCGAATAATGATACGTGAGACAAGGAAGGAAGAAGAAAAATATAAAAAGATAATAGCAGAAAAAGACTTGATGATAGCAGAAAGAAAGAAGATAATAGCAGAAAAAGACTTAATGATAGCAGAAAGAAAGAAAATGATAGCAGAAAAAGACTTGATGATAGCAGAAAAAGACCAAATTATAGCAGAAAAAGAGAAAGAAAAAGCTGCTTTAAAAAAGCAAATAGAAGAACTTGGAAAAAAATAGCGGAAATTAACGCATAGACTAACCACAATCTAAGCAAACACATCTATATCTCCATTTTTATGAAAAAAATTATTCTCATCTTTCTCACGTCTTGCCTTCTGGCAAACCTCTTGCCTGCACAACAAGAGAGCTTCAAAAAAGCGCGTGCAGGCTCGTATAACGATGTTCTGCAAAATGCCCCGTATGGCGGCACAGGAAATGCAAATGCTTACAAGCCCTATCAAACGCCTACGAATAATGACTATGCTGCTGGGATTCAGTTTGCAGGAGAAAATGTCATGATTCTGAATATCAATGCTTTATCTAACCAAAAAGCGAAGGAATACGTGGCGATTTTCAATGTTACGCAGGCAGGAAGCACCGCAGAAGAGGCAGACAAACTGCTCAATGACCGCATTACGGCTTTTATGAATGGCGCAAATTCGCTCGCTGTTCCCAAAGAAAATTTGTATGTGGATATGGTTTCTTTTTTGCCAAGATATGAATTGGTCGCAAGTAAAAAAGTATTTAGCAAAAAAACTTATACCGAAACCCCAAAAGGGTTCATTTTGCAAAAAAATATCCACGTAAAATTTACAGACCCTGAAATATTGGATAAACTCATTAGTATTGCTGCCAAAAATGAAATTTACGAAATCGTGAAGGTGGATTATACAGTGGAAAATCCCGAAAAAATCTATCAAGATTTGCGTAGCAAAACATTGGATTATCTCAATCAAATCATTGCCAATTATACCAAAATCGGCATGAAATTGGATTCTGCCTACAAAATTACGGCAGAAAACACTTGGGCAACCTATCCTGCGACCCGTTACAGCAGCTATCAAGCCTACTCAAGCGTGTCTATGGAGGCAGTCAAAGGCGGCAGTTTGGTCACAGAAGCCGAAAAAACGCAGACCTCTTTTTACAATGCAATCCCTGCGGATAATTATGATATTGTGATAAATCCGACCATTATTGAGCCTGTCGTTCAATATTCCTACAATTTACGCATTAAATTCACCCTCAAAGAAAGGCTCCCTTTCAAAGAGGTGAAACGGGAAAAAGAGTTCTTGATGATAACACCTGCGGGGGAGGTCAGGACTTTGAAGGTAGGGGAATAAATAAGCCCCCTTTTCGGCTTTGTGTGGTAACGATTCAACTCATGTACAAACAAAAATATCTCATTATTGGTGCAGGACCCGTAGGACTTGCGCATGTCAAAGCCTTCAAACAGGCGGGATTGCCTTTTGATGCGGTCGAAGCCGACAGCGATTTAGGTAAATCAAGGGCGTTTTATCCCCATAAATGGATTTTGTGCCGATAAGTTTTGCAAAAGATTGAATCCCAACAGGGTAGTTTTCTGGCATGGCTATGTTTTTCTGCAAAGATATGGGATTTTGTGGGTAAATGGAGAGGGCAAACATTTTGTAAAAATAAAATCTGCTTTTTAGGTAGAAAAGCAGGAATTTTGTACAAAAAAAGCTACCTTTGTAGCTTGAATAGGGTCGGGTTTTATGGAAAAATTTACTTATAATGGCTGTTAATCTTTGGACAAGAGATGAGTTAATATTGGCATTTAACCTATATTTGAAATTGCCTTTTGGTAAAATGCACACTCGTACTCCAGAAGTCGTAGCATTGGCAACGCTTATTGGGAGAACGGTTAATTCTATAGCGATTCGTTTGACTAATTTTGCGGCTTGCGACCCTTATCATCAAGCCAGAGGCATCAAAGGCATGGTAGGTGGCTCGAAACAATGCCAACCTATATGGGACGAGTTTTTTAACAATAAAGAAGCCTTAATTTTTGAAAGCGAAAGAATTTTAGCCGAAAAAGAGCATCAAACGATAGAAACAAAATTTGAGGATTTACTTTTTGATATGAAATATTTGAAAGGAGAAACAAAATTAAGGGAAGTAAAAACAAGGGTAAATCAGCATGTTTTCCGGCAAATCGTAGTAGCCAATTATTCAGGCAAATGTGCCATTACAGGAATAGATATTCCAGAGCTATTATTTGCAAGCCATATTATTCCTTGGGCAAAAAACGAAAAAGAAAGATTAAATCCTGAGAATGGAATTTGTTTATCTGCCTTGTATGACAAGGCTTATGATAAGGGATTTATAGCGATTAATGAAAATTTTGAATTATTGTTTTCGACTGATTTGAAGAAAAAAAGCAAAGAGGAGTATTACCTCAAATACTTTTCGCATTTGGAAAAACAAAAAATTCATATTCCTGCAAGGTATTTGCCCAATAAAATATTTTTGCAATATCATTTAGACGAGATTTTTTCAAAAAGAAATTTGTAACATGAAAACAATCGAAAAAAAGATTACAGCTAATAACCTATATTTAGCGGAGCATAGGATTCGACCTGCCGCTCGACATATCCTTACCATAGGTAAAGGAATTATTAAAGATTATTATACCGCTGTGTTAGAATTGGTTAAAAATGCTTATGATGCAGATGCAACACGAGTAGATATTACTTTTGATACCTTAAAAGATAGGGGTATAGATAAATTAAGGCTTACCATTAAAGATAATGGGCATGGCATGGACAATGAAACGATTGTACATAAGTGGCTTGTTCCTTCTACGGATAACAAAGTAAGAAAACCTAAAAGCCATTATTTTAAACGGAATGTACAAGGGAAAAAAGGGATAGGGCGTTATGCTGTTTCGATATTGGGAGATGAGATGACTTTAATAACGACCGACAAAGAAAAGCATGAACAATCTATCGTAATGATTGACTGGAATATATTTAAGGACACAACTAAATATCTTGATGAAATAAAAATCTTAGTTGAGACGATGCAAACAGAAGATGTATTAAGTGGAACAACTTTAGAAATTCATTCGGAAATAAATGCTTGGACTGAATCAGAATTGTTGGCATTAGTAGGGGAACTGCGCACATTGATTCCGCCTAAATACAATGCTGAAGATGAAATCATAGCAGACAAAAATAAGTTTGAGGTATATTTACATCTCAAAAACCTATCATCTTGCGGAGCAACTTCTGGGCTAATTTACTATACAGAAGAACCCCAAAAAATAGAACCTGTGCCTATTATGGAATATTATCATTATCGCATTCATGGAGTTGTAGAAATGGAAGGAGATAAGTTGTTGGCAAAGGTAGAATATATAAATAACTATGAGGGTCATTCTTTAACACTTCCTTTAACGCTAAAACTTCCCTACCCTGAACCCAAAAATGTCATTTATAACGCGGTTTCTAATCAAAGTTATGTTGGTAAAATTGAGCTTGATATTCGGGCATTTGATAGAGACGCAGAAGGGCTTAATAACCTTAAAGATAGAACAAAATTGGATGTGAATGGCACAAAAATGAAACAACTTTTAAATGAGTTTTATGGAATAAGGGTTTATATGCAAGATTTCAGAGTGCGTCCGTATGGAGACAAAAAAGACGATTGGTTAGACCTTAATGCCATGCGCGTAAATGACCCTACCCGCCGCCTTAGCACGAATCAAGTATTAGGCATCATCAAGGTAGAAGAATTTGAAAAGTCGGGTTTAGATGAAAAAGCAACAAGAGAAGGTTTCAAAGATAATGAGGCTTTTAAATTACTGAAAAACTGCATTATTCACGTTATCAGGGTATTAGAGGACAAACGCTATGAATTTAGGAAAGCTACCGAAAAAGGCAGACCTAAAAAAGACACCATTACGCAGTCTTTAGAAAAAGCAGCTAATTTTGAATACCTCAATAATGCCTTAGAAAACCTTATAAAAGACTTGCCCGAAGATGCTCAAATGGCGATTAAAGACTTGATTGCAGGCAAAGCTCAAGAAATTAGTGAGACATTTGAAGATATTCAAAACACGATTGCCATTTACCAACAAAAAATTATGTTAGGTAAATTGGTAACTTTTTTGCTGCATGAAGGAAGGAGACCTTTACATTTGTTGAGGGGGCAAGGTAAAAACCTGCCTATATATGCAAAAATGCTGACTCAAGAAATTCAAAAAATGGGCATTTCTGGCGATTTAGGGAGTATTCTTAAACAATCCACTAAAATGGAAGAAGGAGCTGAAGTTACTTACCAGAAATCCAAAGAATTGTCAGAATTATTTAAGGTATTAGAGCCTTTAGCCTCAGAACAAGTGTCCCCCGCCGAAACCCTACAAGTGATAAAAACGCTCAAAGAAGCCTTTTTACCCTATAACTCTGCACTTGCCGAAAAAGGGATTGCTTATGAAATAGTAGGAAACGAAACGTTAGAATTAAAAATTAGAAAAGTAGATATACAAAATACAATTATCGGTAATATGATAGATAATAGTATATATTGGTTGAGTGCAAGTAGCAAAGATTACAAGAAAATTAGCCTAATTGTGAGTAAAGTAGAGCAATCCTTAGTCATTGATTTTCAAGACAATGGCTTAGGAATTTCAAAAGAAGATACAGAAAGTCGAAAAATTTTTGAACCCGGTTTCTCTAAAAAAATTGACGGTTGGGGCTTAGGCTTATCTATAGCTGGAGAAGCTACAGAAAGAAATAAAGGAACCATAAAAGCGATTCATTCTGAAGAAGGGGCGCATTTTAGGTTAGAATTCCCTATATAACATAACAAATAAAAACACTTTTATGAACCAAACTATCAAACTATTAATTGTTGAAGATGACATAGAGATTCAGCAACAATACAAAGAAGATGTATCATTATTCAATGATACAAACCCTGCTATAGAAATTATACCGCAATATGCCGAAAATTTGAGTCAAGCCGAAAATATGCTTCAAACAGCCTATTTTGATGCTGCTATTGTTGATTTAAGGCTATCTGCAAATGATGAAGGAAAGGGTGGGCAACACATTATTAGCCTCATCAAAAAAGGCTTACGCTTCCCTATATTTATTGTTTCTGGCTTTTTAGCAGAAGCATCTTCTTTTGAGGAGCATATTTTTCTTAACAAAAAAACAAAGGGAGATTATGACAATGAGGATTTATTGAAAGAAATAGCAACATTATGCACTATGTTAAATAAAGTAGGTATTTCTAATATTTTAGGGAGAAAAGGAGCAATAGAAGAACACTTAAGTCATGTTTTTTGGAATCACATTTCCCTATCCATGCCGTATTGGATAGAAAAAGCCAATTCAGGTCAAAACACTGAAGAAGCTCTTTTGCGCTACACCTTAACCCATTTGCAAGAATATTTAGAAATATCCGAACAAGGGGAATTTCAGGACTATCATTTTCCTGAATTTTATATAAATCCGCCTATAAAAAATCATACTAACACTGTTTTTACCGCAGATGTCGTTAGAAAAATAGACAACAATATCTGTTATATCGTTCTAACACCTTCTTGCGATTTGACCATTCA
>JAYUZN010001032.1:0-3523 GCA_043751755.1 Bacteroidota bacterium
TATTTACCCTTATAATTGATAACCAACTATTTATATAAATTACCTTACCCCCAAACATAGCCCCTAAGCCATTCTTTCATTTTTTTTCATACATAAAAATCCAAGCCTCACTCCGTTTTCGTAAGTATTTGCAGAACGTCATTTTGCGCAAAATGTCTATTTCACATTTTCATTTATCCATTTATTCTATTTTTTATGCAGAAGAACATTTCCTCTCTTATTACTAAGCTACTATTGGTACTGGTAATTTTTGCTGCTAATAACGCATTAGCACAATCCACAATCTATGCGCTAACTACCACAAACGACTTGATTTCATTTTCCTCCGCAACCCCTGGTACGACTACTTCCCCTATAGCCATCACAGGCTTGGCAGTAGGGCAGGAATTGGTGGGATTTGATAGCCGTCCCCGCACAGGAGAATTGTATGCTTTGGGCTACAATGCCACTACGAGTATGGGCAGATTGTACAAATTGTCTCTGGCAGGCGTGCTTACCGCTTTGGGAGCTACAGACCTTAGCCTCAATTTGGGTTCGGTAACGGACAATGTAGGCATGGATTTCAACCCTACAGTTGACCGTATCAGAGTCGTATCTACGAATGGTAAAAACTACCGTTTGCATCCTGATTTGGGGACAATAGTGGCTACAGATACAGATTTGTCGTATGCCGCAGGTGACGCTAACTTTGGCACAATGCCTGTTGTAGGGCAAATCGCCTATTCTAACAGCTACGTCGCTGCTACCAAAACCACTTTATATTATTTGGACGAATCCCTTGACGCATTTGGCAGGGCTACAGGTGCTTCTCCCAACCTTGGACAAATTCAAACACTTGGCGCAACAGGCGTGGCTTTCAATCCCGCAGATAGAAGCATTGACATGGACGTAGCTTTTACAGGCACAAGCAATGTTATATATTTGTTGGCAAACACCGTTCTCAATGACGACTTGTATAGCATCAATGCTACTACAGGCGCGGCTACTATGTTAGGTTCGATTGGTTCAGGCGTTTCGCTCAAAGACATTGCTGTAGCCATTGACAGAACCCTCCCTGCCTTGACAGGTACGCTTACTTATGGTCTTACTACCCACGTAGCACCTTCAGCACAACGTATGGTAACGTTTGATGCGGCAAACCCGGGTGTTATTCGTACAGATTTTGCCATTAGCGGCTTGAAAGCAGGTCAGACTTTGGTGGGCATGGATATGCGCCCACAAAATCGCCAAATGTATGCACTTGGCGTAAACGCAGCAATGCCCACAGACACATTCACTACTATTTATACCCTCAATCTTGCAAGTGGAGCTGCGACCATATTTGCAGATAGCGTAAAATTAAATTTGGCAGGAAGTGGCAATATTGCTTTTGACTTCAATCCTTCTGCCAATCGTTTGAGAGTTATGAGCGGCAATAATGACCGTAGTTATCGCGTAAATTTGAACCTTTCGCCTGTAACTGTGATTCGTGACACCATGCACACCTACAAAACGGGAGATGTGAATTTTGGGATTGACCCGATGGTCGTTGCAGCAGCTTATACCAATAGCTATGGCTGCGCAACAAGTACTCAACTATTTGATGTAGAGGCTGTTCAAAGCGTTTTGGCTTTGCAAGCTACGCCTAATGGCGGCTTTTTGAATACAAGAGGCTCATTTGGTTTGACCTTCGACCCCGCAGACTATTCTCTTGGTTTTGACATTGTAACCAACAATCAAGGCGGCTCACCGATCAATACAGCTTATCTTTCTGCCAATGTTATGGGCGGCAATAATTTTGACAGCTTGTATATCACTAACCTTTTAAGCGGCGCAACAACTCGAGTAGGACGTATCGGCAATGGCGTAGGAATCAGAGACATTGCGGCAGAAATCAGCCCTTTGCCTACAGCTACTATCACAGGAAATAATAGCCCTACTTGTTCAGGCAATAGCGCAATGTTTACCTTAACGGGGACTGTGGGAGCTGTGGTAACTTACAACATAAATGGGGCTGCTAATATGACAGTAACTTTGACGGGTGGAATGGCTACGATTACCGTAACTAATTCTACGAGCAACAAAATGTTGAATTTGGTATCTATTACGGACGGCTATTGCGGACAAAACTTAACAGGAAATTCTACGGTTATGATTAATGCCAATGGCGCAACAACTCCTACCATTACCCCTTCAGGTCCTACGACTTTCTGTTCAGATTCTCCCACTACTTTAATGGCAACAGCTGGCATGGCTAACTATGTTTGGAAACGTAGTACAACTGTTGTTCAATCTGGAATGTCGGCTTCATATACTCCCACAGCTTCAGGCAATCATAGCGTAACCGTAACGGATATGGCGGGTTGTATGAAAACCTCTACTTTTACAAGTGTTGTTAGAAATCTGTCTCCTCTGACAAATGCAGGTGCAGATAAAATGGTGTGTGATGGCGCATCAGTGCAAATTGGTGGAAACTCTGCCACCACGTATTCTTATTCTTGGGAGCCAACTATGGGCTTGTCTAACCCCATGATTGGCAAACCTATGGCAACTCCTATGGGCAATATGACCTACATATTGTATGCAACAAGCAATGCGAATGGCTGTATGAGAGCCGATACCGTCAATCTTACTTCTTTGTCAATCCCTCCAACTCCTACGGTAACTTCTACGCCAAGTGGCAATACTTTTGTGCTTGCGGCGACTACCCCAAATGCAGTTTCTATTAATTGGTACAGAAATGGAGCTGGGCTTTATGCAAACAGACCTGCCAATTCTTCAATTAGTGTGTATAGCAGTAATGGTATGAATGCTTATACGGTAAGGTCTAAAGGCTCAAATGGCTGTTTATCAATGGCTTCTACCGCAGTAAATGTGAAATTAGGGGCTGATAAAGATGGAAATGCTTTAATCACTTTTAATTCAGAAATGCTCAAAGCCTACCCTAATCCTACCTCTGGATTATTGAATGTGGAAGTCTATGACGCAAGCCAAACAGAAGGGAAATTGGTGTTATACAATAGCTTAGGACAAGTTGCCTTCGCCAAAAATGTAACTTTCTCGGACGGAAAAGTGAATGAAATATTAGACATTTCGGCTTTGGCACAAGGCATATATTCTTTGTCTTTTGAGGCTGAAGGCGTACAACAAATAACTAAAATCGTGAGAGAATAATTGAATCATTAGGTGTTATTAAACTTTTTGTGAGTGTGAATGAGACTGTCCGAAATGTTTTTGGGCAGTCTTTTTTTGTGGTTCGCATATATTTTGTAATTTCACGCAGATTTTCGAGGATTTAAGCGCAGATTTTCGCAGATGAATTTCTATTTTAGGAACACGAAAAGAATAAAATCATCATTTATCCCTAAGGCACGAAGGAAACTAAGGAATGAAACGTAAATAAGTTGATGATTTTATAGTCCCGTAGGGACGCGATATTTATAGGAAAAACATGCCCCGCTCCCTCTCTTGTTTTTCGTGCTTGCACGAAAAACGGAATAAATTGGGGGAAAAATTCCATTTTCTATAAATATTTCGTGCCTAC
>JAYUZN010001033.1:0-8245 GCA_043751755.1 Bacteroidota bacterium
TTGCGCCTCATGTGCGGCTTCGATAGAAAAATTCCTCCAAAAAAATGACTTACAAGCACCGTATGTCAATTTTGCGACTTGTGAGGTACGTTATAATATGGACAATGCCACGATTTCCGAAGAGGAGGTAAAAAAAGGTATCCGTAAGTTAGGCTTTTTTGTCATAGAAAAAGAAACTCCTCCTCCTTTTTGGACGGTTGAAAAAAAATTTTGGCTCTGTCTGCCTTTTACTTTGCCCCTTTTGCTCAATCATTTGCTGATGACTTTGGGCATACATTGGCATATGTTGGAAAATGCTTGGCTGCAATTTGCCCTTGCTTTGCCTGTCTATTGGGTTAGTATTCAGCACTTTGGCAAAAGCAGCTTTCATGCTTTGCAAAGTGGCACAACTAATATGGACGTACTGATTTTTTTGGGAAGTAGCGCCGCTTTTGTCTATAGTTTGGTCGGGCTTTTTACGCAAAATAATAGCCTTATTTTCTTTGAAACCGCATCTTCGATTGTTACCTTAGTGTTATTGGGGAATTTGGTCGAAAAAAAAGCCGTTCAGCGCACGACTTCTGCCTTGAGTTCTCTGGCAGAATTGCAGGCTCCTTTTGCCCAAAAAGTGCTGGCAGATGGTTCTTTGCAAAAAATAGAACTTTTTAACATTGCTATAAATGACCTCTTGCAGGTAAATGAAGGCGACAAAATCCCCGCTGATGGCATCATACTTTCGGGCGAAGGTTGGGTAGATGAGTCTATGCTTACAGGCGAAAGTTTGCCTGTTTCCAAACAAAAAGGCAGCAAAGTTATAGGGGCATCTCTGCTCACAAGCGGGCATTTGCGCCTGAAAGTGTCTGCGACAAGCGGCAATTCTACCTTGCAACGCATGATAGATATGGTAAAGATGGCACAGGCAGAAAAACCTGATATTCAACGAATTGCAGACAAAATTTCGGCAGTTTTTGTGCCTGTGGTTGCTGGGATTTCTCTGCTCACCTTTGTTATAGGCTGGGCATTTTTCTTTCCTTTTGCCCAAGCCTTGATGAATGCCATTGCCGTTTTGGTCATTTCCTGCCCTTGTGCGATGGGTTTGGCAACGCCTACTGCGATTATGGTGGGCGTAGGACGAGCTGCAAAGCAAGGCATTTTGATAAAAGGCGGACAGACTTTGGAGATTTTGGGCAATATTCAGCACCTTGTTTTTGACAAAACAGGCACTTTGACAGAAGGGAATTTTGCGGTGAATGAGGTCATTTTTTATACAACAGAAACGGAAAAAGCTACGAAAATCTTGGCTACTTTGGCGCAATATTCTTCTCACCCGATTTCAAAAGCCCTTGCAAAGCATTTTCCCTTAGATTCCTTTTTTTATTTCAAAAATGTGGCAGAAAAAAAAGGGCTTGGCATGGAAGGAATCGGTAAAATGGGCGAAATCTATCAAATGGGTTCGTACAAAATGGTAGCAGATTTGACAAAAGAGGACACTTTTCAAGTCTATTTGCGGGAAAATGATAGCCTTTTGGCAGCTATTCGCCTTGACGACAAGCTCAAAGATGATGCTTTTTCTGCCCTTTCTACCTTGCAAAGCATGGGCTTAACCACGACTTTGTTGAGCGGAGACCTGCAAAGTCGCGCCGAAAAAATCGGCAAAGAAGTAGGGATTTCGCATATTTTGGCTTCGCAAACGCCTGAACAAAAGTTGGCTTTTATTGCAGAAAGTAGCCAAAAACAGCTTACAGGCATGGTGGGAGATGGAATAAATGATGCGCCTGCGTTGGCAAAGGCAACTATCGGCATTTCGATGAGCAATGCTTCGCAAATTGCGGTAGAATCTGCGCAGGTTATTTTGTTAAACGGCAAAATGGCGCAACTTCCCTTTGCGATTGCGCTGAGTCGTGCCACGCTTTCTACGATTAAACAAAGCCTGTGGTGGGCGGCTGCTTACAATGTGGTAGCAATTCCGCTTGCGGCTGCAGGTTTGCTCACGCCTATGTGGGGGGCTATTTTCATGGCTTTTTCGGATTTGGTGGTGATAGGGAACTCGGTGAGATTGGGGTATAGGAAGATTTGAACACATTGTAAAATGCGTTTTTTCGTGTTTTACCATTTGTAGATAAAATCACCACAGATTTACACAGATTAGGTTTTTCTTTATCTGTGTTAGGAACGAAAATTAAATAACTTAATATTTTTCTCACCACTAAGGCACGAAGAAGCACGAAGCAATATGGTAAAAGAAGGCATCTAAGCCACACTTTTTCCTTCTTAGTTTCCTTCGTGCCTTAGTGGTAAATTATGACTTTATTCTGTTCGTGTTCCTTAGCATTTTAAGCAAACATACGCTAAACAAAATTTACCTTGCAAAACAGGCAATCTTCTTGCCCATTTTACAAGGTAAATATAAAAAATCCTATTCCTTTGCCACCCTTACAGTTGCTTTTTCCCCATTTGGCAAGCCAATATTCACAAAGTAAATTCCTTGCGTTTCAGGCATTTCTATTTGCAATAGCTGCGAATGATTAAAGTTTTCGGTCGAAATCCAAGCTCCAATCACAGACGTAATTTTGACTTCTATAGCAGCATACTCCCTTCCTAAATCAATCATCAAAGTACCCGAAGTAGGATTGGGATAGGCTTTGATGTCATGGCTGAGTTGGCTCTGCAAAATACTCGCTGTGCTAACTGTCAAGCAAGCTGAAGTATCTGTACAGCCATTTTGAGTTACTACCACCGCAAAATTGCCATTGCCATCAGGCGTAAAAGAAGCATTTGTGGCATTTGGAACAGCTGCATTATTGCTACAATTTATCCATTGATACGTGGCATTTGTCGCAGTAGAAGTGAGGGTTGCCCCGTTTTGCATAACATTTACCTCTACTATCGAAATGCTCACAGTCGTAGGATTTGAAGGCATTGTACAAGCCCCTGTTACAGATATTTCTACCGTATATGAGCCGCTTGCTATAGCGTTATAAGTGCCAAAAGTTGCTCCATTTATCGCCGTTCCATTCAAATACCATTGATAGCTATATTGCGCATTCGCAGGGGCAGAAAGCATTACATTTCCCCCTTGACAAATCGTAGTCGCCCCACTTGGATTGATATTTGGAACATTGACAACAGGCGTTACTAAGACCGAACCTGTGGCAACATTGTTAGACGCATCAGTTCCTGTAACTACAACCGTTATCGGATTTGTGCCTGAAAGCGGCGTACCTGCTATAGGGCTTTGTGTAAGCACCACCCCTGAGCAATTATCCGTAGCACTCGACAGCGAAACGATATTGGGAACAGTAGCATTACACAAGGAATCTAACATAACCGTTTGATTGGCAGGAAGCGTAAGTACAGGCGCAATCGCATCTATAGTTGTTATGTTAAACGTAGTAGTCGCAATGTTTCCCGCAGCATCTGTAGCTGTTAAAGTTATCGTTGTCGTGCCTACCCCTGTCAAGATAGAACCTATTGCGGGAGATTGCGTGATGCTCGGTACTGTACAGTTATCTGCGGCAGTTACAAAAGGAGAATTGGTAAAATCTGGCATATTTGCCGTACAACCCGAACCCAAATTGAGACTTTGCGCAGTCCCTGTCCACGAAATCGTAGGAGGCGTAATGTCCTGCCTTGTTACGGTTACAGGGGTACGAGTCGCACTCACACAGCCATCTGCCGTTTCCACACCCGCATAATAGGTGTTTACCCCGTTGAGCTGCGGCGTAACAGCGAAGTTTGCGCCACTTGCACTTGTGCCAATATTTGTCCCACCCGTAGGAACTGTAAACCATTGAATCGTATTTCCGGGGGAAATAGCTGTCAAATTGGAAGAACCTCCGGGGCATACAATCGCAGGATTCGCACTTGCAGATACAGGCGCATTTGGAACAGGATTGACGGTTACGGTTACAGCAGTACGGGTTGCACTTACACAAGTAGCTGATACGGCTTCTGCATAATACGTAGTCGTAGCCGCAGGACTAACCGCAAAGTTTGCCCCACTCGCACTTGTGCCGATGCTTGCTCCCCCCATAGCAACCGTAAACCAATGAATTGTATTTCCTGCGGAAGTCGCATTCAAATTGGCACTCGTCCCCAAACATATAATAGGCGGCGTTGCGCTTACGGCTGTAGGGGCTGAAGGCGTAGGATTAACGGTAACAGTTACAGAGGTACGGGTAGCACTTGTACAAATTCCATTGTCTCCTTCTGCATAATAAGTAGTCGTAGCGGCTGGCACAACGGCAAAGTTTGTCCCACTTGCACTTGCCCCAATCGCTGTTCCACCCGTAGCAACCATAAACCATTGTATCGTATTTCCTGCGGAAGTCGCATTCAAATTGGCTGATGCACCTGCACAAATCGTAGAAGGGCTTGCAATTACAGCTGTAGGTGCGGCAGGAATCGGATTTACTGTAACGGTTACTGCTGTTCGTGTGGCACTCACACAACTCGTTATCACTTCTACGGCTTCTGCATAATAAATAGTAGTAGTGGCAGGGCTAACAGCAAAATTTGCCCCGCTTGCACTTGTGCCAATGCTTACCCCACCCGTAGGAGTCGTAAACCATTGTATTGTGTTAGTCGAAGAAGTCGCATTCAAATTGGAGCTTGAACCTGCGCAAATCGTAGCAGCCGTTGCAGTTACAGCAGTAGGCGCGACAGGCGAAGGATTCACTGTTACGGTTACAAGGCTACGGGTATCACTTGGGCAAGCCCCTAACAAGGCTTCTGCATAATAGTCGGTCGTAGTCGCAGGGCTAACAGGGAAATTTGCACCGCTTGCACTTGTGCCAAGCAATGTGCCGCCTATAGAAACATTATACCATTGTATCGTACTTCCTGCGGAAACGCCCATCAAGTTGGAAGAAGTGCCTGAGCAGATAGTCGCAGCATTTGCTGTAACAGGCGTAGGTGCATTTGGCACAGGATTAACGGTAATAGTTACTGCGGTACGAGTCGCACTCACACAAGCACCTGCTGCGGCTTCGGCATAGTAAGTCGTAGTAGTCGCAGGCATCACAGGGAAACTGGCTCCGCTTGGGCTTGTGCCAATGTCAAGACCACCTGTGGGAATTGTGTACCATTGTATCGTGTTTCCTGCCGAAATGCCTATCAAATTAGAGGTATCTCCCAAACAAATCGCGGCTGCATTTGCCGTTACAGGCGTAGGTGCGGCTGGCGCAGGATTGACGATGACAGTTACCGCAGTACGCGTGGGGCTTACGCAAGTTCCGCCATTTGCTTCTGCATAATACGTAGTAGTCGTAGCTGGTGTAACCGAGAAATTCCCGCCGCTTGTGCTTGTGCCAATATTTGCTCCGCCCGTAGGAACGGTAAACCATTGTATTGTATTTCCTGCGGAAATGGCACTTAAATTCGCACTTGCCCCTGCACAAATCGAAGCAGGATTGGCAGTTACAGAAGTAGGCGCGACTGGGGCAGGATTTACCGTTAAAGTTACTGCGGTACGGGTGGCACTTACACAAATGCCATTATCTGCTTCTGCATAATAGGTAGTCGTAGCAAGCGGCGTAACAGGGAAGTTTGCCCCACTTGCACTTGAGCCAATGCTTGCGCCCCCTGTAGGAACGATAAACCATTGTATCGTATTTCCTGCGGAAACGGCACTCAAATTAGACGCAGAACCCAAACAAATAACAGGTAAATTTGCCGTTACTGCTGTAGGGGCAGAAGGGGCAGGGCTGACGGTTACGGTTACAGAGGTACGGGTAGCACTTACACAAGTTCCGCCATTTGCTTCTGCATAATAGGTCGTAGTCGTAACAGGTGAAACGGCGAAATTGCCGCCACTCGCACTGCTACCTATGCTTACCCCACCCGTAGAAACGCTAAACCATTGTATTGTATTTCCTGCGGAAGTTGCATTCAAATTGGCTGATGCCCCTGCACAAATCGCTGAAGGGCTTGCCGTTACAGGCGTAGGTGCGGAAGGTACAGGATTTACCGTTACAGTTACAGCAGCACGGGTTGCGCTAAGACAAGTTCCATTTTCTGCTTCTGCATAATAAGTGGTAGTAGCCGCAGGAGAAACCCCAAAGTTTGCCCCGCTTGCACTTGAGCCTATGCTTACTCCCCCCGTAGGAACGGTAAACCATTGTATTGTATTTCCTACAGAAGTCGCATTCAAATTAGAAACATCTCCCACGCAAATCGTAGCAGGTGAGGCACTTACAGGATTTGGCGTGGCTGGCGTAGGATTGACAGTTACCGTTACAGCAGTACGGGTTGCACTTACACAAGTTCCCCCATCAGCTTCTGCATAATAGGTCGTAGTTGAGGCAGGAGAAACGGCAAAATTTGCGCCACTTGCGCTCGTTCCTATGCTTACTCCCCCCGTAGGAACGGTAAACCATTGTATCGTATTTCCTGCCGAAGTCGCATTGAGATTGGAAATATCGCCAGCACAAATCGTAGAAGCCGTTGCGGTTACGGGCGAAGGAGCAGTAGGCGTAGGATTCACCGTAACTGTTACCAAAGTACGGCTTGCACTTACACAAGTTCCTCCATCAGCCTCTGCATAATAAGTCGTAGTTGTGGCTGGAGAAACAAGGAAATTTGCGCCACTTGCACTTGAGCCTATGCTTACCCCCCCCGTAGGAGTTGTAAACCATTGAATTGTATTTCCTGCGGAAATGGCATTTAATACAGAAGACGAACCCACACAGATAACAGAAGGCGTTGCCGTAACAGGCGTAGGTGCGGAAGGCGCAGGATTTACTGTAACAGTTACGGAAGTACGGGTTGCACTTAGGCAAGTTCCCGCAGCCGCTTCTGCATAATAGGTGGTAGTTGAGGCAGGAGAAACAGGGAAATTTGCCCCACTTGCACTTGTGCCAATGCTTACGCCGCCCGTAGGAACGCTAAACCACTGTATCGTGTTTCCTGCGGAAATGGCATTCAAATCAGAAACATCTCCAGCACAAATCGTAGCAGGTATTGCCGTTACAGGTGAAGGGGTGGAAGGCGTAGGATTTACGGTAACTGTAACAGAAGTACGGGTAGGACTTACACAAGTTCCCCCGTCAGCCTCTGCATAATAAGTCGTAGTTGTGGCTGGAGAAACAGGGAAATTTGCGCCACTTGCGCTGCTGCCAATGCTTACCCCACCCGTAGGAGCTGTAAACCATTGTATAGTATTTCCTGCGGAAATGGCATTCAAGTCAGAAACATCTCCAGCACATATCGTAGCAGGCGTTGCGGTTACAGGCGTAGGTGCAGTAGGCGTAGGATTAACGGTAACAGTTACCGAAGTACGCGTGGCACTTAGACAAGTTCCCGCATCAGCCTCTGCATAATAGGTTGTGGTTGTGGCTGGAGAAACAGGGAAATTTGCCCCGCTTGCGCTTGAGCCTATGCTTGCTCCCCCCGTAGGAACGGTAAACCATTGTATAGTATTTCCTGCTGAAGTTGCATTTAGAATAGAAGAGGAACCTGCGCATATAGTAGCAGGGCTTGCCGTTACAGGCGTAGGTGCGACAGGCGTAGGATTAACCGTTACGGTTATCGAAGTACGGGTTGCACTTACACAAGTTCCTGCATCTCCTTCTGCGTAATAAGTGGTAGTTGTGGCAGGAGAAACAGGGAAATTTGCGCCACTTGCGCTGCTGCCAAGGCTTACCCCACCCGTAGGAACGCTAAACCATTGGATGTTATTTCCTGCTGAAATAGCATTCAGGTCAGAAATATCTCCAGAACAAATCGTAGAAGGCGTTGCGGTTACAGGCGTAGGTGCGAAAGGCGTAGGATTTACCGTAACCGTTACTGGCGTTCGGGTTGCACTCACACAAGCCCCTCCCCCGTCTGCTTCTGCATAATAGGTCGTAGTTATTATAGGAGAAACGGCAAAGTTTACCCCACTTCCACTTGAGCCTATATTTACCCCACCTGTAGGCGCAGTAAACCATTGAATTGTATTTCCTGCGGAAGTTGCATTGAGGTTAGAAGATGCGCCTGTACAAATCGTAGCAGGTGATGCTGTTACAGGTGAAGGCGTAGCAGGCGTAGGATTCACCGTTACCGTTACAGAAGTACGTGTACCGCTTACGCAAGTAGCTGACGCTGATTCTGCGTAGTAGGTAGTAGTAATCGCAGGGCTAACGACAAAATTTGCCCCACTTGCACTTGTTCCAATGGAAACGCCCCCAGTGGGAACGATGTACCATTGAATCGTATTTCCTGCTGAAGTCGCATTCAAATTGGAAGAAACCCCTGCACAAATCGTTGTAGGGCTTGCAGTTACAGG
>JAYUZN010001034.1:0-7232 GCA_043751755.1 Bacteroidota bacterium
GATATTTACCAACATTCGCCCGATACAACGGGACAATTTGGGGCATGGATAGGGGCTTTGGCTTACACTTTTCAGCTATACTTCGACTTTTCGGGCTATTCGGACATGGCTATTGGCATAGGAATGATGATGGGATTTCGTTTTCCCGAAAATTTTAACAGCCCCTATTCTGCGCAAAGTATAACCGATTTTTGGCGCAGATGGCACATTACTTTGGGGGCTTGGATGCGCAATTATTTGTATATTCCCCTTGGCGGAAATAAAAACGGCAATTTGTATTTGAATTTATGTATCGTTTTTTTGGCTTCTGGACTTTGGCATGGCGCAGCATGGGCTTTTGTGTTTTGGGGAGCCTATCATGGCTTTTTCTTGGTCATAGAAAGGGCTTTTCTCGGAAAATATTTGCAAAAAATCCCCCCTGTTTTCGCTATTTTTTATACTTTTATGGTGGTTTTGATTGGGTGGGTCTTTTTTAATTTGGCAGATTTTGGACGGGCAAGTAGCTTTCTTCGCATAATGTTTTGGGGCAATTCTCGGTCTTCTTACAGCCCTCAGATAGATACAATGATGGTTTTTTATATGAGTATAGCGGCTTTTTTTAGCTTTATGGGGGCTTTTTCAAGCGGACGAAACCTACAAAACAGCATTTTTAATTCCGAGTATTCCGAAAAAAAACATTATTTATTTTCATTTATAAGCCTTATCCTTTTGGTATTGTGTACTGCAAAAATAATTGGCTCGGATTTCAATCCATTTATTTATTTTAGGTTTTAAGTTTATAAACACGAAAAGAATAAAATCATAATTTACCACTAAGGCACGAAGGAAACTAAGAAAGAAAAAGTGTGGCTTAGTTGTCTTCTTTTACCATGTTGCTTCGTGCTTCTTCGTGCCTTAGTGGTGAGAAAAATAGCAAGTTATTTAATTTTCAATCCTTATGCAAAAAAAACTTCATATATTAGGTTTTTTCCTCTTAGTGGCTTGGTCTTTTGTATTGTTACAAAGCCTTTTTCCTTTAATCAAATCAAACCCTGTAAAAGGGGCGTTTTTACCTGCAAAAGACACTACTTTAACTTGGGAAAATTGGGGAAATGGCAGCTACCAAAAGAAAAAGAATGCCTACTGGAACGACCATATTGGTTTTCATTCCGATTTTGTGCGCATAAATAATCAAATAGATTATAGCTTTTTTGGAAAAACCCATGCAAAATCGGTCATTATTGGCAAAAATGGCTATCTCTACGAAAAAGGCTATGTGGAGGTTTTGGCAGGAAGAGGCTTTATAGGTACTTTGCAAATGAAGCCCAAAATAAGGAAGTTAAAGGCATTGCAGGATAGTTTAGCCAAACGAAATATTCCTGTTTTGGTCATTTTAGCTCCTAATAAAGCCCGTTTATATCCCGAATATTTGCCTGATTCTTTGCAAATTGCGCCCGTAGATTCTAGCAATTATAATATTTGTGTAGCCGACCTGAAAAAATATAACATTCCATATATAGATGTTTCGGATTGGTTTTTAAAGCTAAAACCTACCTCAAAATATCCTTTGTTTGCGCAGTATGGCGTGCATTGGTCGAGGTATGGGGTGGCATTGATGGCTGATAGCCTAACGAATTACCTGCGAAAACAGGGACTTTATGTGCCAAAACTTTCCTATCATATTGCATATGAGAAAGATAAAGATAAATTGACTCGTTCTTCGGATTATGACATAGGTTTAGGCTTGAATCTCATTTTTCCCGCGCCCATGGATTCCATGCCTTATCCTATTTTTGGCTATGAAGAGGAGGCTACTCGGCAGAAAATTGCGCCTGTATTTTTGAGTGATAGCTATTTTTGGATGTTTATGTATGAGGGGTTGGCACAAGGTTTATTTGGGGGAAAATGGGAGTTTTGGAACTATGGAAATGAGCTTTGGATGAATAAACACCTCATTAGGAATATAGATATTCATCAGGCAAAAGAGGAGTTGAAGGATAATAATGCCTTGATACTCATTACTTCGGAAGTAAATATAGCCAATTTGGGATTTGGTTTATTGGAATAGTGTTGCCAGCATCTGCATGAAGGGGGACGCACTTTTGAAAAGTGCGTCCCCCTATATTGTGCTAATTAGTTTTTGACAGGAGCAGGTATGTTGCCCCCAGGTATGGTCGTTGTAGCGGCTGGAGCAGCCGTAGGAAGTGTGATATTCAGCTTCTTAGCTACTTTTTCGGTAACATCATTTTCTTTCGGTCCATAGAGAACGATAGAAGTTCCCGAAGCATCAACCGCATTGAGAACATACATAAATCCCTCGCCAATCGCTACTTCGTCAATGGCTTTTTTCATTTTTTCAATGATAGGATTTAGCAGTCGTTCTTGGCGTTCGCCCAATTCTCTTTCATATTTGTCGGAATCCGTTTTCAGCCCTGTTTGCATTTTGATAAGCTCTTGCTCACGTGCTTTTGCTTCCTCCTCTGTGATAGCAGGCGGGTTTTTGCTCATCAACTCCTGCAATTCCACGTATTTATCTTGCATTACTTTTTCTTGATTGGCAAGACGTTCTGCATATTTTTGGCGATAAGTGTCCAATTCTTGCTCCATTGCTTTGGTTTCAGGCATCATACGAAGCAAGATTTCCAAATTGCAGTGTCCGATTTTGGGGGCTTGGGCAAACGAAACGGAGGTTGATAACAGCGCGAAGCCCAATACTACTACGCTAACCCATGATTTAATGTTCATATTATAAATTGAAAAATTGATATTTTCTCGCAGATTTTCGCAGATGAAAGACGCAGATTTAACGCAGATGGGAGGACTTCCTAACTATCTGCGAAAATCTGCGGTTAAATCTGCGCAAATCTGCGAGATAAAAACGCCACAAAGATAGCGTATATTTGATAAATGGAAACAGGAATCGGGAATTATTTTCCGTCTGGACCTGCGTCTATCCCTAATTCTTTCTTTACATCATCGGTCATATCGAAAAGGGCATTTGTATAAAGCCAATTTACGTCTCCTGCAGCTTTGTCAAAGACAAAATCCACGCGCTTTTTTACGGCTACGGCTTCTACGGCTTTCATCACTTTTTCCTGCACAGGTTTCACTTTTGTGTCTTGTAGCTGAAAAAGCTCACCATTAAAGCCAAATTTTTTCTCGCGATATTCTTTGGCATCACGCTCCAATTTGAAGATGTCTTCTTGCCGTTCTTTGCGCACATCTTCGGGCATAATGACCTCATTTGCCTGATAATCACGATATTTCTCCTCAATCACTTGATACTGTTTTTCCAACTCTTGCTGCCATTTTTCCGAAACGCTGTTGATTTCTTTTTGGGCATTGTTGTACTCATTCATTTTAGACATTACGTCTTTGCTATTGACATAGCCTACTTTTTGGGCAAAACCTGTGATTGCAAGGCTGCAAAGTAAGATGGTGGAAATGATAATTTTTTGCATGATGTGTGTGGTTTGTTGCGCGCAGATTTGCGCAGATGAGAGCAGATAACGCAGATGAATACATGCTATATCTGCGTTATCTGCTTATATCTGCGCTTTATCTGCGAGATTATACTGTTTTGGAAATACAATAGTTGCCAACCTGTGCCAAAAATCGAATATGCGTGTACAAAATCATTTCCTGCGTTTGGTTTGATAGGGCGATTTTACGCTAAAATTGAACTCCTCTGCCACTTCGCCCGACCCAGAAACCAATTGAATTTTGATTTGTGAAAGCCCGCCTTTGCCTGTACTTTTGAAGTGAAAATGACGAATGACAGGCGCACCTACCATAGGTTTTTCCATAATAGCAGGTTCTACAGGCGTAGTCTCGTCCTTTTCAAATTTGCAGACGACTTCGTTGTTTTTGACCAACCTCCACCTATAAGCAGTGCCGCCATTTTGGGTAAGTTGAATCTCAATGCTTTGCTTTGCTCCCGGCTCTAAATTGAGGGTAGCATTGTTGTCATTGTTTGTGTAAGTAAATTGTGCCATAACATTTGAAATAAGCACAAAAAAGAGGAAAAGAATAGAAAATGTTGTTTTCATAAATATAGTTGTTGTTGTTTCGCAAATATTGACGCTGCCACCGTTTTTTGAGCGTGGGTTTCGTGTATATGTAAACGGCTATGTATGGCAATATACCTGTTGAGCGATTTTATTTTCTGTTGAATTTTAGTGTATTGTTATTTCGGAATTTTGGAAATCTATACAAATTTTATTATTTTGGACTTTGAAAAAATCTAATCCTAATACGCCATCTATAGGCGCAAAAATACCATTTGCCATAAAATCATACGAACATATTTTGAAAATTGTATGGATAATTCCCAATGATTCAAACCATTCTATTTCATAGATTTCTGCCTCAATACCCCCTTTGCCTGTTTCTAAATAGGTATCACCTTTCGCATTTTCTTTTGTAAAGCCTGCTATCATCAAAGCCGTTGAATCAATAACAGTGTGTGATGCGCCTGTATCCAAAGCCAATCGGATTTTATAATCGTTTATTTTAGCATCTATAACAACGAGGCTGTCATCATCGTGAAGATAAAATTCAATAGTTGTCATAACCAAAATTTACGATTTTTAGGAAATTCTCCTGTATAAATAGTGGTAGCGGACTTATATTTTTCTCGCCAATTAATACGTTTGTAAGCAATTTCTCGCTTGTCTGTGCTACCAAACAAGACTATCCCACCCAAAACCAAGGTATTTTGGATTTCAGGGTCGGCTATTAGCACCCATTGTTTAGGATAGTTTTGTTTTATTTGTTCCATTGTTAATGTAACCGTTTCCATAATACAAAATCATTATATGTTTAAGGGAGCAAGCAAGAAAAAAAGTACCCATCAATCTGTCTGCTCAACCTGTCTGCCATCATTTTTTACCTGTTTTCGTGTCCCGTAGGGACAAAATGTCGGTAGAAATACGCATATTTTCCCCCATTTTTTATTCGGTTTCTCGTGCAAGCGCGAAAACCCTGCTGGGGATTGGGGCGTTTTTCTTTGGGCTACCGACATGTTGTCCCTAACGGGACAAAAGAACAAAAAATGGCAGACATATTGATAGTTGGGTAGCTTATTTTTTGAATAGCCCCTAAAGACTTCGCAAATATACAAATATAAATGGACATTATTCGCAAAATATTTGTAAGACTTACGCAAAAGCTGTTTTTATAGCCCCTAATTGCACGAATTAATAGCCAAAATTCGGGACAAATGCGTAAGTCCTAAATCTGCGAAAATCTGCGTCCCTAATCTGCGCAAATCTGCGTGAAATGCGAAAATCTGCGTGAACTTAAAAAGACTGCCCCAACACAAAGTGGAAATTACTCCCTGCGCCCTGCCCTTTGAGGGTGGCAGGATTGCCCGAAGGATTGTACAAATTGAAAGCGTCAAACCCGTAGCCCCAGTCCAAGCCTAACAAGCCCACCATCGGCAACATCACCCGTATCCCTGCACCTACAGAGCGATGTAGGCGAAAAGGATTGTAGGTTTTGAAGCTGGAAAAGCCATTTCCTGCCTCTGCAAAACCCAATACCCACATAGGCGAAGCCTGATTGAGGGTGATAGGATAGCGCATTTCCATCGAAACCTTGTTGAAAATAGCGTTTCCATTGGGAGTCGAACTGCCTGCTTCTGGCGGCAAAACGATGGACAAATCTTTGTAACCCCGCAAAGCTACGACTTCACGCCCGTCCCACTGTCCGCCATACAAACCCATCATGCCTGAGCCGCCCAAATAGTAGCGCAGCATAGGCGCAACACCCAAATTGCGGTTGTATGCCCCCAAAAATCCTGCATCTATTTTGGTACGTAACACCAAATTCCCTACAATTCGGAAATACCAATCGCTGCTAAAACGCCATCTATGAAACTCCAATAAATTGTATTTTTGGTTGGGAGTCATGTTGGCATAGTCTGTATTTTTCCCCCTAAACAAAGAATAGGGAGGCGAAAACTCGGTGCTAAATGTCATCGTAGAGCCGCTACGAGGATACAAAGGTGCATCTATGCTGGAACGGCTGAAGGTGTGTTTGAAGGAAAAAATATTCACAGCCGCCCAAGGAACTCCCGTAAAACCCGGAAATACATTGGCAGGATTGTTGATGTCAAAGTATTTGTAAACAAGGGTGGAATAAGATTGGAAAAAGTCGTCTGGGAATTTGAGCCTTCTGCCATAGTCTAATGCCAAAGTCAAGATGCCACTCCGATAGCGACTGGCATTTACGCTGCTGGAATTGTAGTTGAAAACGGAATAGGAACTTGAAAAACCCAATGAATTAGGTTTTTTTCCCCCAAACCAAGGCTCCATAAAAGAAGCTGAAACGACTGTTGCGCCAATAGAACTTTGAAAAGAGAGGTTTAATTTTTGCCCATCTCCCGAAGGAACAGGTTTCCACGCACCTTTGTCTAAGAAGCGTTTGGTAGAAAAATTGTTGAAAGACAGCTGCAAAGTACCTGTAAAACCTGTGCCATACGCTTGTCCGGTCTGAAAATTTCGGGGACGCGCACCCCAGCCGCCTTGCAACTGCAATTGGTCAGAAGGTTTTTCTTCTACTACGTATTTAATGTCCACAGTCCCAGAAGCCATGTCAGGAATGGGAACTACATTTATTTTTTCTTGGTCGAAATAGCCCAGAGCCAAAATCTCTCTTTGGCTACGAATGAGGTCAGAACGGCGGAATTTGTCGCCCGGAATCGTGCGTAACTCCCTCAAAATCACATAATCACTCGTTTTGTTATTGCCTTCAATCGTTACCCTACGAATGGTGGCTTGCGGTCCTTCAAAAACCCGCATTTCCAAATCTATGGAATCGCCGTCCACCAAAATTTCTACAGGATCGACTTGGAAAAACAAATAGCCGTCATCTAAGTACAAAGAACTCACATCTCCGCCGTCAGGATTGCCCGAAAGTTTTTTGTCCAATTTTTCGCGACTATAGGCATCTCCTTTTTTTACGCCTAATACATCTCTCAAAATCAAGGAGTTATATTTATAATTGCCGACCCACGTCAAGTTGCGGAAATAATATTTTCTGCCTTCATAGACTTTTAATTTCACGTCTATGCTTTTGTCGTCATGGTTGTAAATGGTGTCATATTCCACTACCGCATCACGATAGCCATCATTATTATAGGTCGTAATCAAAGCTTCTTTGGCTTTTTCAAAGTCTTTTGGCTCAAATTTAGACCTTGCCCACACACGCCACCATTTTTTTTCTTTCATGCCTTTGAGTTTTCGCGTGGC
>JAYUZN010001035.1:0-13781 GCA_043751755.1 Bacteroidota bacterium
GGTGTTGAAAGCCCACAATCGTTTGCTATGTTTTAAATAGAATTACAATGAAAAATTGTAGTTCAAAACACGTTTCAATTTTTCACAACTAAATTTTTAATTTGTATGTTAAAAAAAGGCTTTTTTTCTACCATGTTAATGTTTCTTAGCTTTTTTGTATTGATTGGGCAAACAACTCAAACAGTTTATAGCAAAAGCTTCGATGAAACTATCACATATGTGGCTGCAATTACTACTGAGCTAAATGGAGATATATCTGTTCACACAAAGTAGTTTTAACAAGGTACAAGAAGGCGCGAGTAAAGTTTGTATCACAGCCCAAACATTGCCACGATTTTGGTATGTTGATGCCGAAAAAGGGGCTGCACAGCCTATGCCAAACCTTTGTATAGAATGCAATTGTTCAACAGGTGGAGACGGATGGTGTTCACTTGGTACAACAATAGAAGGTAACCTTGCTATTTTCTGGTGCAGTTCGACCGATAAGTGTTCTTCTTGCCCTTTAACAAAAACAGGGGCAGCCATGTATGGCGTTTTACCCTCAACAGGGGGACTGATTCTTATGGCAGACGAGGTGATCATTGAATAATCTTAGGGCAATCTCTAAAAACTACTTTTTTGTAAAATAAAAGTGCCATTTTGAGCAAATTTGACATATTTTTATGCTGAAAATTGAGTTTTTAGAGGTTCCCTTAGGGGAGTTAGAAAAAACTAACTCCTATCAATTTATGTATGTTATACAATATGTTTATATCAAAATATCTTACGATTCTCCTATTCTTATTCGTTTCTTTGCAGGGTTATACGCAAGAAAACCCATATAGAATATTATCTGAATACCAACGCCATATTGCTAAACACAAAAACGTCCACTATATAGCAACTTTTAAACATAAATTCTTTACGATAAAAGATACTGTATATTTAAAAGGAGAATGTTTTTTGACTAGAAACAAGCATGATACCCTTATTGGCGGAAATGTGTCATTGACAAGCCACGATTCCCTCAAACGCTTGTATGAGGGTAAAATATTATATGAAATAAATGATAAATCTCATACTATAACAAAATTTGATAAAACAACAGAAATAGAGCAAAATATTCATCGTGGCTTACGAAATAATATGATTTGGTGGAATTTTATTTCTCCCGAAAAATTGAATACTTTGATAAGTGAGGCTATTACCTCGTATAGAGGTACAAAGGACAATCCGATATGTGGGGGTATTATTGACAGTTCCAACATTAAGTTTAAAGGCTATGGAGAAATACGTAATGAGAAATGTTATATAGTGAGTATTGTCGCAGAAAATGGCACATCTGTTTACGATTACTATATATCTTTGAAAAACTATATGTTGTTAAGGCACACATTCCACGCTTATTTTCAGGAAAAAGAGCAACATTCGGTATTAGATATACTCTCTTACGATTTTGCGAAAAATAAAAAGCAAACATATGAACTCAAGGAGGAAATGAAAACTTACACCTTTCAAAAACCTATACCTTCGGAAATGGCTACTCAAGCAGGATTAGGGGTAGGAATGCCTGCACCTCCAATATTGGGAATAAAGGATAATCAGGATACGGTAAAAATTAACTATTCAAACAAACTAACCTTGTTAGATTTTTGGTATATGGAGTGTTATCCATGTATTTTAAACATTCCCGAAGTTGAAAAATTATTTCAAACCTATAAAAACACGAAAAATATACAAATATTTGGCATAAATAACCTGAATAACAATAGCCTTGGTAAGGAAAATTTACCCAACTTTCTGCTACATAACACAATAAATTACCCCAACTTATTTGTTGAAAAAGGAGTGGATAAATCATTTGGCATACAAGGCTACCCTACTATCCTACTCATTGATAAGCAAGGGATTATTGTCTATAAGCAACTCGGATTTCATAAAAATGCTTATAGTGAGATATCGACATACTTAGAAAATAATAAATAAAATAACATCGCTTTCTCATAAAAAATAAAACAGCAAGGTTTTCAAAGCAGACTTGAGGAAAAATACAAAAATAGCCTTGTTTTTGGGCAATTCCTTTGCGTTCTTTGCGGTTCCTTTGCGAACTTTGCGGTAAAATCAGCTATTTTCGGAGAGAAATATTTTTATGAGAAAGCCATGAATAAAATAAGTTTATTGACTTGAATATTTACCTTAAACCCTACATAAACAGGTACATTCTCCCTAAAAACCTGCCCTTATTTTTGGGTAATTCGTTATTTCCACTCAACACTAAGCCCAAAATATGCATAAAAACCTGATATTTCTCTTGGTTTGCTTGCTTCTTTCTTGCCGAAAACCTGCAAACATAGCCCTTCAATTAGACAGCCCTATTCCTGTTATAAGCTGTTTTTATACAATAAACAAGCCTTTTTTGCTACAAATAGGCTACACTTACAACGGAGGAGAAAGCCCAAAATGGGAAAGTGCCGCAACTGTAGAACTATTTGAGAACGACGTTTCAAAAGGGATTTTTACTTATACAGATAGTGGAAAATATGCCTTAAATTATTTTCCTATAACAGAAAATAAATACAAAATAGCCATAAATATTCCCAATTATGAAAAGATATGGGCGGAAGATATATTGCCGAATCCGCCTGTTATTGCAGATGCATATTATACACTTGGCAAAAGCTATATACAAATAGGCTCTGAATCAGGTCCAGCTTTTGATTTTTATGCTGAGATAAAAAACACAAATGCTGCAAATGATTTCTATGAAGAATATTTGAAGTCTCAATTTATGGCAGATGGTTATTGGCAAGATGCGGCACCCTTTTATTGGTATAAATCAATGATTGACAATCCGATATTACTTGCTGAAGGAGATTTGGAGTACTACAACGCTTTGGGGGTATCAGGGTTGGTTTTTTCAGATAAATTATTTAATAATAAAACAACGGAGTTTCTGGTAAAGAGTTTATACTATAATGACTTACAAAGTTATAAGCCTGAGAATCACCGTTATTATGTTCGGCTAAATGCCGTAAGCCAAAACTATTATTTCTACAAAAAAAGCTGGCTTATTCATGCCTTCAATCAAGCAAGTAGTGTAGAAATTCAAAGCGATTTTTTTTCGTTTATACAGCTTGGTGAACCCGTAGAACTCTATTCAAACATGAAAGGCGGAAAGGCACTTGGCATTTTTGCGGGCTATAATATGAGCCAAAAACAATATACTTACGTTCCATGAAACTCTTTTTTTGCAATGTTTTTTTCTTTTTTTCTTTACTTTGTTTTGCGCAAAATGCCACAATAAGCGGCTATATTAGCGAAAAAGGTTCGGGCGAAAAACAGATAGGTGCGGCAGTCTATGATTCCTTGTCGGGAAATGTATTGTATGCCAATAATGACGGATTTTATAGCTTGAGTTTCGTCAAAGGGCAAACTATTTTTCTCAAAGCAGAACAATTAGGCTTCCTTTCGCAATCCTTACCGCTTGTGTTACAGAGAGATACAAGCATTTCCTTCGCACTTGTGTCTGCCGAAATAGATACGGTTATTATCACAGATAGTCAAACAGGGGTGGGCAAAACGCAGATGAGTGTTGTGGAAATTCCGATAGCACAAATCAAACAAATCCCTGCTTTATTGGGCGAAACTGATGTGTTAAAAGTGTTTCAACTTATGCCGGGCATCAAAGGCGGGGCAGAAGGTAGCGCAGGTATCTATGTGAGAGGCGGCAGCCCCGACCAAAATTTGATATTGTTAGATGACATTCCTTTGTATTATGTTACGCATTTGGGCGGCTTTGTGTCGCTGTTTGATGCAAATGCTTTGGGCAGTGTGAAGCTCTACAAAGGGGGATTTCCTGCGAGATATGCAGGCAGATTGTCGTCTGTTATAGACTTGCGTATCAAAGAAGGCAATCAGCAAATTTGGAAAAAAAGCTGGGGCTTAGGCGTTTTGTCTGCGCATTTTTGCGTGGAAGGACCTATCAAAAAAGACAAAACTACCTTGTTAGTTTCGAGCCGTTTATCTACTTTTGGCCCCATTAGTTATTTGCTTAGTCAGTTGGCTACAGAAGGAAATTTGGCAGGTTACTACAGTTTCTACGATTTTTATACAAAACTAAGCCATAAAATTTCCGAAAAAGATAAGGTTTCCATAAGTGTGTATTATGGAAAAGATAATTTACGATTTACGCAAAGAACAAAAACGACTTTTCAGGATAGTACGGTGGCAATTAGCAACTCAAATGGGGGCGTAGCTTGGGGAAATACCTTGTTTTCTGCCAAATGGACGCATTTGTATAACAGCAAATTATTTCATCATTTGACGGCAGCTTATACAAATTTCAACTATAACCTATATGCAAATGCGCGCGAAACGCAAGAGTTAAACGGCAATAAAAGCGTAAATCGTTTTCGTTTTGATTTCAATTCTGGGATAAAAGACATTACCCTCAAATTAGATTATGATTATTTTCCCCACAATCATCATCAAATAAAGTTTGGAACGGCTGTTATTACGCATTTTTTTTCGCCCGGCATTTCGCTTTTTGTTGCGCAAAATGATACCTTAAAAGTGCCTATAAAAAACGGAAATCCCATTATTCCTGCCTTAGAAACGAATTTTTATGTGGAAGATGAGATACAGATTTTGCCCCGTTTGAACGCAAATCTGGGGGTGAATTTCACTTCTTACTTTGTTAAAAACAAGATTTATCCGAGTTTACAACCTCGTTTTAGCACCTGTTATAATGTGAATGACCGTTTTTCGCTCAAAGGAAGTTATACTTTTATGCAGCAATATTTGCATTTATTAAGCCATTCTACGATAGGTTTTCCTTCGGATTTGTGGGTTCCTGCCACCAAAATTGTGCCGCCTCAAAAGGCGCATCAATGGGCAATAGGCAGCGTATATGCCTTTAAAAAACATCAATTAGAATTGACTACAGAACTGTATTACAAGCAGTTAAGCGGTTTGATTACGTATAGAGAAGGGAGTAATATATTGGTTTCGCAAGATTGGCAACAAACCGTAGAGACAGGCGGAAAAGGCTGGGTATATGGCTTAGAAATGATGTTGCAAAAGAAAACAGGCAAAACTACGGGCTGGATTGGCTATGGTTTATCCTATAACCATCGAAAATTTCAGGATTACAATCAAGGCAAAATTTACCCCTACACGTATGACCGAAGGCATGATATTTCGGTAGTCGTAAGCCACCATTTTTCAAAGCATTTTTCGCTCAATGGCACTTGGGTGTACACTTCTGGGCGACCTGCAACGCTTTCGCAAGCTCTTTTTGGCGCAATCAATACCGATAATTACGGAAACTTACTATTTAACACAGGACAATATTATGGCACAAAAAATAGTTTTCGCCTTCCTGCCTATCATCGCATGGATATTTCCTTCATTTTTCGCAAAGAACGAAAAAAAGGCTATCAAGAAACAAGTATTGGCTTTTATAATGTCTATAACAAACAAAATCCGTTTTTGTATTACTACCAAAAAAATCCACAAACGAAAGAAGTACAATTATATCAATATACGATTTTTCCGATATTGCCATTTTTGAATTATAATAGGAGTTTTTAGCGTAAATTTATATTTTTAGCGTGGCGCATTTTTCAAAAGTGTACCACGCTTAATTAATTATATCCTTAAAAATGCCCAATATTTTAGGAATTTCGTTTAAGTAAAGGCGTTGATTATCAATAGATAAGACATTATTTTCTAATTGCAAAAACAGCCATTCATAGCCATTGCTCACACAGCCATATATGATTAAAATGTCATTTTGTTCTTGTATATTTAAGATTTGTGCGGCATACATTTCTGCTGCACACTGCCCAAGCCCCTCTTCAAGCGTTCTATTTTTGGCTTCTACAAGGCACAAAATAGGCGTTTGTAATTCATAAGTAAAGGCATTTTTGCTAATAATAAAATCACAAAAGCCGTTTAGATTGGCACTTTCTACCCAAAGTTGTACGCCCGAAAATAAATTGATACGCTCTTTAGCATTCCGCCATACTTCTATTAAAATAGGGGCAATAATAAATTCAGACTTTGCTTTTTCGGTAGAAATCGCTATTTTTTGAGCATCTTGCATAGCTTCTTGTAGGCGCAATGAGGGTTCTACGGGGTTTGATAAGGGAAATAAGGGCTTCTTTTGTTGGATAATCCCAAACGTTTTCTGCACTTTGGCAATCGTTGTAAAATCGGAATAGTTCATAATTTTATCATGTTAAGCTACAAAGATACGCTTTTTTCCCTGCTTTCTCACAATCGTGAACACAAAACACTTTTTGAGGCGGGTTTGCGCGGTTTTTATTATTTACCGCAAAAAATAAGGGAGAACCGTCTTCATTTTTTCATAACTTTGCCCCCAATAATTAAAAAAAACATGGTATATAGTACGACAAAATCCGCAATGAATTAGGCATAATCATTCATAATGCCTATTTATTCCCCCATCTACAGCCTAAACCCGCTCCTGCGAACTTTGATACATAGCCACGCAAAAGTCCACATTTCCGATGATTTTGCTGCAATCATACAGCCAAAAATAGTCTTCTGCTATTGTATTTTTGAGTACTTCTTCTCTGATGCTTGGATATTTCATGGATAGAAAGCAATACATTTTTTATGCTCCAAAGGTAGGTATTTTTGGCGCATTTGTAAGAAAAAAAGGCAAAAGTGCGGATAATTCCTTATCTTTGCTATCTTTTCAAGAAAAAATAAAAACATGCACATACCAAAATCCTATCGTTATTACAAACTAGCAGATTTGGCAGCAATTTGCCAGATTTCTCCCAAAGACATCAGTAATTTATTACAACCTGCAAGCGATTTGCAGCCTTCAGAAGTACTGCGCCTTACCTTGTTGCGGAATATGCACTTGCCCTTGAAAAATGAAAAAGCCAAATCTGAGTTTATAGTTGCGCCGATTCTCGCAGAGGTTTGGGCGATAAACAATAATTTTAAGCCTTTTTCTGGGCTTACTTTCAATGTAGAAGCCGCTAAAGGCTTGAAGGGGGTTTGTGATTTCTTAATTTCTGATGACCCTGATGCCTTTGAACTCATGTCTCCTGTGGTTTGTATTTTTGAGGCAAAAAATGACAATATAGAAGATTGGTATGGGCAGTGTGGAGCGGAAATGTATGCGGCTCGCTTGTTCAATCAGCAGAAAGGCAATGACATTCACACCATTCATGGGGCAGTAACAAACGGCTTTACATGGCAGTTTTTGAAATTAGAAGGGCAGACTTTATTCATTGATTCTCAACGCTATGCCATAGCTAACCTGCCACAATTGTTGGGTGCGATTCAGAAAGTATATGATTTTTATAAGTAGGTTTTTTTACCGCAAAAAATTACAATTAAGGTGGCGAACTTTCTAAAAGTACGCCACCTTAACTGCAACTATTCCTTGTTCCTTCTCTTCAAAATCATGCCTGCCCCCAATGTTCCTGCAAAAGAAGCCAACAAAACGCCCCCAATCAGCAGCCAAGGAAAAGAAGATACATCATCTATTTTCTCTGCTACTTTTTCCTGCACCAAAGTATCTGGGCTGCTTACCAATTGAGAATCAGCATTTACATTTTCCACACCAAGCGAAAAAGTATCTTCTGCAACCGCTATCGTCTTAGCTTTACCCGTATCTTTTGGGGCTACTGTCCTTTGCGTTTCAGCAGAAAGGCGAAATGGATTCGGGTCTTTTGAAGGCACAAGCATAGATTTATCTGTGTTAGAAACATCTATCAAATCAATGCTTTTTTTGTACGTTTCAAATTGAGAAATATTCCGCCAACCCGTCAAATCATACAAGTTTTCCAATTCCTTTGCCTGTTTTCCCAAACGTTCTTGCAAGTATTTTTTACCTTCTTCACAATCCAAACTCCCCCTTGCAGGCTGATGCAAAACATACCTACATTGAAAACGCTCTTTGTTCGGGGTTTCTTGAAAAGCCAAATCTTGCGGAAAATGCTCCCTGTCATATCTCACATGTAAACGGGTGAAAAATAGGCGATTAGGCTCATTATTTATCCAATCTACCCCAGCTTCCATCAAATCATTGTCGCTAAGCGCAGGAGCCGAACAAGGGTCGCATTTCATCGGATTGTTGGTAGAAATATCCCAAGCATATTCCAAGAAAACTGCATTTTTGCCTTCTTTCAGCCATTTTTTCTGAAAAACAGCCTTATAAAACTCCCCAAAAATGCCTCTTACAAAAGTCGGAATGTCCGTATCTGTGGGCATTCTCATAGTACGATAATTCGTAGTTTCTGTACGACCTTGCTTTGTTATCGTATAAATAAGCAAGTCTTGTACGCCTCTGCTATTTGCCATTCCCAAACGAATCGGCAACATATATTGTGCCGATTTGTACTCAATTTGAATCGGGCGCAAATAACTGTACCCTAATTCCGTTTGCTTAGAAAGGTTTACTTTTACGACAAAAAACTTCAATTTTGCCTTTATATACGGTTCCAAAACCTCTCTCGCACCCGCAGGAATTTTATAGCCATTTTGGGTAAGCCACGTCTCCAAACCCGTTGATTCTGTGGCAGATAGAATCAAAATATCATATTCGCCTACTTGATATTGAGCTTCTATTTTTACGCCTAAATTGGGTTTAGACGGAGATTTTGTGGCAGTAGGAGCAGAACTTCCCCCTTTTGTCGAGCTAGGTATAGACCTCGTTCCTTTTTCAGGAGAATAACAAGGATTTTCGTCATAATACTCGGTCAATCGTGGGGCAGAATAGGCAGAAAAACGCTCAAATAAGTTGTTTTCCTTTATCCGAATGTCGTTTTTTTGCAAAACCACAGGCACAGGCACGACCATCGCAAAGTCTTTGACCTCGCCTTTATAGTCATTTGCCATCGTTACGGTCATTTTTGTGCCGTCTTTGACAAGTATCACCTGCGAAGATTCATTGAACAGCTTTGTATCGGCTTGCGCCACATAAAAACCGCAAAAAGCCAACACATTTTCCATCAAAGGAAAGAGGCAGCAAAATGATAAAAAAATAAATGTTTTTTTCATGATAAAAATATACAGTTAGCAGTCAGCAGTGAACAGCTAGTAGTTATTTCTCAACTTTCAACTTTCAATTCTCAACTTTCAACTACTAACACGCCACACAAACATCTCCCCTTTCCAAATCCTATCTAACAAAGGGGTAAGCCAAGAACAAAAAAACAATGCCCAAACAGGTGCGCCATTTACAAAGTAAGAATGAATGAGAAAATACGTAACAACTGCTATTAACATTGCCCATAAAACCCTTGCTGTTCTATGTGAAGGCGTAGTTACAGGGTCTGTTATCATAAAAAAAGAAAATAACAACAGGGTTCCGCTTGTGAACTGATGCACAAAAAAGTCGAAATCCCAGCCGAGCCAGACAATATTTCGCAGAAATTCTAAGAGCAAAAAAGAACCCAAAAAGACCAAGCTTGTTTCTATTCGTTTGACTTTGAGTAAAATTTGCGTTCCTAACAACGCCAAAAAGCCTACAAATATAGCATTATTTCCCCATTGTCCGGGAGAAATATACGCCTCTTTTGTCAGTAAAATGGCAATAATTATCCCAAAATTGGTAGGATTGAAAATGTGTTTTCCCTGATGTCTCAACAAAAATTTGCTGCCAATCGTCAGCACAGCTCCCAACATACAGACCCACAAAGCATCTGTTTTGAACAGCAAACACAAGCCTAACCCCGAAATTAAGGCACTTTTCCACGAAGAAAAATCGCCTTTTACCCACCAAGTTCCCAGCATTTGTACAGATAAGCAGGTGATTATCAAGACGATAAACTTAGGCATTTCCTGCCCCCAATCTAAGGCAAAACAGCCATACAACAAAAAACAGGACAAGGACAGAATTTGTCCATGCCTTGCCTCTTCAAGCAGCATTTTGACGGGCGGAAAAGTTCTTATTTGGCGCATATTTTTCTAATTTGTAAACAAGAGGCTAATAAACGAAAAAATCCATAGAAACAAGGATATTTTTTTAGTTGTGCGGTTTTTCAAACCGCAAAAAGGCTTAAGAAAGAATTTGCTTTTTACCTATATATTTTGTACTTTTGCCTTTTATTTAGCCTACAAGTACTTGTCTCATTATTAGTATAAAATAACATGTCTTACTCCAAATTGAGGCAAAATTTCCATTTATTAACATCAGCATGTATTTATCCAAACTTTATATAGAAAATTTCAAATTATTTAAGCAAACAACTATACATTTTAACGAAACGCTAAATGTATTGACAGGGGCGAATAATTCGGGCAAAACCACGATATTAGAAGCGATTTCGCTATGGGAATCCTGTTTTTATAAAATGCTGAATCAAACACAAAAAGATATTTTTGCGCCAAATCCACGAAGGCTTGTTGCACATGCTGGCGATTATAAATTGGGCTATCTCAAAAATGATTGGGGCGAATATAAGCCCGCAGAAACTTATGTCTCTGATAAAGAAATGCTTTCTGTAAGAACCTCTATTCCAGGAGATGTACATCATTTTGGGGAAATCAAAAACCCTATTTTTTTGGAAGCTACGTTAAAAGAGGCAGAAACAGAAATTATTATAGGTTTTGACATTGTAGCTACGATTGCGGGTCCTTACAAAATTTCCTTTAAAGACAGTAAAGATTTCGATTATTTGCATTTCAATCGCTTTTTCAAACGATTTCCTTCACCTATCAATGTTATATATGCTTCGCCGATTGCAAATGTACAGGCTTCGGAAGATTTTGAGACCTATCCCAAAGTGAAGGCAAAAATAAATGCCCGCGAATCGGTCAGTGTTATTCGCAACCGTTTGTATAATTTAACAAATGATAAAAGAGGCGTATGGAATCAATATTTGGACGATTTGTCTTATGTTTTGACGGACAGAGAGGAGAAAATAGAACTGATTTTTGAAGGAAATGCCAGCAAAGAGGTAGAAATAAGTGCCAAAATACGGACAAATAGCAGGGGGTATTTTACCAATTTGTCTTTGATAGGAAGTGGAACCTTGCAAATTATGGAAATATTATTGGCTTCTCACGAAGAAAAAAGCGATTTTAGCATGATTTTATTAGATGAGCCAGATTCGCATATTCATAGAGATATACAAAAAAGGTTGGTCAGATTTTTGTCCGAAAATGCAAAAAGCAACCAGATTTTTATCAGTACGCACAATGAAAGCTTGATTAGAAGCATCAATCCACACTTTTTATTTCATCTTGAAGGCGGAAAAAGGGGGGAATATAAGCCCATTATTGCTGAAAAAATGATAGGAATAGAAAGAGGCTTACAACCGAGTCATCAGCTTAAAATTTTGCAATCTTTGGGAAATGAATCTGCCTTAGATTTTATAAATGCCTTAGAATCAGATGTTTTGGTTTTTGTAGAAGGAAAAGATGATGCCATTTATTTGCAAAAAATACTGAACAATAAATATAGCAATGTTAAGTTTAGCAAGATTATGTACTGGGCATTTGAAGGGATTGATAATTTATTTCAAGAAATAACCTATTATAAAAAAATATTTGAACAATTCAAAAATGAAAGTTCTCTTTGGGAAAAATCAGTAGTAATCTTTGACAAAGACTATTTTAGCAGGGAGCAAAGGACAAAACTCATGGCAGAAATGAAAAATTCGTTGCAAATAGATACGTATATTTGGAATGCTTATACAATAGAATCGACTTTGTTGTTGGATATTCCGCAATTTGGAGGAATATTACAAAGATATGCAGCAAAAAAAGGGCAAAAAAACATAGATATTTCTCAATTAAATGAAGAAATAACAAAACAAATCGAACTTTTAAGTCAATTATTGATAGCAAGAATAACAGAATTTGAAAATAAAGGCGGCTTAGGAAACGAGATTTTGCGAAAAAAACAGGCGATTCAGGGAGATAGTAACTTGAGAAAAAAGGAGAGAAGCGGTTTTGTACAGGCGGTTTTTCAAGGGGCAGAAACAGCCCTTGCGCCCTCTTTTAGAAACGAAATCCTCTATGATTTGCAAGCAGGAAATGTGGCTACTTATAGCAAAAAAGAAGATATAGAAGCCTTAATACGAGCCATTTATGCGACATTTGAGGTAGAAATAGCGGATAATTTTACGGATTTTTTTGCAGAAATGCTGGCAGAGGCAAAGGCTCCTCGTCCTTGGATTACAGAATGGGACAATGCCATTCAATTAATTGAAAATAAACAGAAAAAATAAGTTATTTCACATTTTTTTCGCTTTTTTTTATGAAAATATAAAAATATTAGGAATTAACTTGTATCTTTGCAGAGGAAATGTGGATTTTTAGTTTAAAAAACATTATGTTTAATCAATATGAAAAATATTGTCATAGTTCGTATAGCAAATTTGACGCATCAAATCGAAAAAACCGATAAAGTGATTGATATGCACCGCCTTCATAATGACCCTTTTATGGCAAATCAGTATGAAGAAATGAAGCAGCGTTTTTTTGAAAAACTTGTCAAAGAAATGTTGAAATTGCATCTGCCTTTTGAACAAACAAGCTATTATTTGCAGCGTTTTAGCCAAAAATTTACAGCTGAAAACGCGCCTACTTCTGTAGAAAAATTGCCTGAATTAGAAAAACTCATAACAAACAGCTAAAAATTTGCGAAAATCTGCGTCCTCTCATCTGCGAAAATCTGCGAGAAATAAAAAAACACCATGAAAGAACGTATCCTTCAACTCACTGCGGAGTTGAATCAACACAACTACAATTACTACAATCTCGACAATCCGACTATTTCGGACTATGAGTTTGATACTTTGCTCAAAGAATTGGAGGCTTTGGAGGCAAAACACCCCGAATATAAGCAAGCAGATAGCCCTACTATGCGGGTTGGAGGGGAGATAACCAAGATTTTCCCTACTTTTACGCATCTTCGGCAGATGTTGAGCCTTGGAAATAGCTATTCCCGCGAAGATTTGCTGCATTTTGACGAGCAAGTGGTCAAATTATCGGGCGGAAATCCGTTTAGCTACTTCTTAGAACACAAATTTGATGGGGTATCTATGAGTTTGCACTACGAAAAAGGCATTTTGGTGCGGGCAGTTACACGTGGTGATGGCGTGCAAGGCGATGAAATTACGGCAAATGTCAAAACCATTCGCACGATTCCCCTCAAATTGCAAGGTACAGATATTCCTGATTTTATCGAAATACGAGGCGAAGTGATGATGCTGCGCAAGGCTTTTGACGATTGGAATGACGAAAGAGAGGTAAATGGCGAAGATAGGCTGATGAATCCCCGAAATGCGACTTCGGGTGCGCTCAAACAGCAGGATTCTGCGGAAGTTGCTCGCCGTCCGCTTACTTTTTTTGCCTATCAAATTGCGAATGAAGAACAATCTGCCCCTACGGACTTTGAAAATGTGGCAAAATTTCAAGCATGGGGCTTCAAAGTGAGTGGGCATCATGCGCATTGTGCGAATATGGAAGCCGTTTTGGACGTTATAGATGTGTGGGAAAGCAAGCGTTTTGACTTGGATTATGACATAGATGGCATCGTTATAAAGGTAAATGAGGTAGGTATGCGCAATGAAATTGGCTATACTTCTAAAACCCCGCGTTGGGCGATTGCGTTCAAATATCCTGCGGCTACGATAACGACAAAGTTGTTAAGTGTTGATTTTCAAGTAGGTAGAACAGGGAAAATTACGCCTGTGGCAAATTTGGAGCCTGTTTTGCTGGCAGGAACGATTGTAAAAAGGGCTTCTATTCACAATGCAGACGAGATTTTGCGCTTGGATTTGCACAATGATGACGTTGTAAATATC
>JAYUZN010001036.1:0-3396 GCA_043751755.1 Bacteroidota bacterium
TCCCAATGATTTTTGCCATTGAATAGCCCCCGTAGCAGCTAACTTTACTATCCAGTAATCAAGCCATCCATGATTTCCGGTTACATCACCATCATTAGATAAGCTCTCCCCCGCTACAATATAGCCCCCATCATTCGTTTGTTGAGTTGAGGTGGCCTCGTCGTAGCCTGTCCCTCCCAATGATTTTTGCCATTGAATTTGGGCAAAGCAGAGGGGATGAATAAGTATGCCTAAGATAAATAAGCATAAGAAACGAGTAAAATGATTCATTTGCATAAAAATAAAATAGTTATTGAAGTATGAGTTGTATGCTCGCATCTTGATACGATTGCGCAGAGGCAAAAGTTAACAAGAAAAGAAAAATAAGGTAGATGAGAAGATGTTTATAGCCATGTTAGCTTATATTATTGATAATCAATACATTGAATTAAATACAGTTATAACAAGATAAATTGGAGAATATGGCATACTTGAAACCGAAATGCTACTATTGGATATGCTTTCTGACTCACAAAAGTGATAAGGTAGCAAAAAGATTTTGACCCCATTTTGCAGGTGTTTCGTTTAACAAGTTTAGCTTTACCTGTATTGCGAAGAACGACTGGGCTTGCTGATGTCGCCACTTGCGCATTTGATTAGCAGCGTTGGGAAAAGTGGCGATATGCAGCAAGCCTTATGTTAGCAGCATTTTATTCATTTTCAAGCTCTTGCTTAATCTTTAATACATATTCTATGCTTACTCCAAACATTTCTGCAATATCTTCTATTGCAAATTTTCCACTTGAAAGAGCCTTTTTTATCCGTTTGTCAATCCCTTCTTTTTCTGCTAATTGTTCATACAATTCCCTTGTTTCCCTTTCCATTTCATCAAATTTTTGTTGCGCTCTTTCTTCGGGGCTTAGTTTCTCTGCGTCTATCAAATCTGCCGCCTTAGCAATACCCGGGTTTTGCATATTGATAGTAGGTGTTTCAGGGTGATTAATCGATTCATAAATTAAATCCAGCCAATCCCGAATGTTTTGGGGCGTGTTCGGATTTTTATGATTCGGGTTTAAGGCAATCAACTTATGTGGGTATAAACCCACTTGTTCCTTCCCAGAATCTTCGGTGTGCAAAGTGGTTACTAACATTTCTTGACTTAATACCGTTCCGTTTAAATCTTGGGGGATCCCATACGGTCTTGTCATCACAAGAATCAAGTATACAGTACGCTGTATTTTATAAGTGTTAGAATTGCGTTGCTGTTCCGCAAGCAACATCAAAAAGTAGTGCAAAAAGCGGTCAAACGTATGGTCATATTGCACTTTTTGCAGTTCTATGACCATTCGTTTATCCGTTGTTTCGGCAAAAATATCTAACTCAAACGCAATCTGCCCCACTTTCGGCTCAAATTGCTTTTCCGTTTCGATTTCGGATACACTTACTTTAAAACCTAGGACATCTTGAATAAACTGTTCAAAAACCAATTTATTCGTAAAAGCCTTCTTAAAAATCGTTCCGTTACTTAAATTAGCGAGCATAATGAAAAGTTTTTATATTTTACCTTACAAAGGTACGAAATTCCTTCTACTCTTTCACAAATTTTTGCCAATATTCACCTTCTTTTCCAACTATTTTCACTAAATACATGCCTCTTGCTAAGTTTGGCACGTCAATACTTGTATTTAGGTTGTTTGTCCCTAATGTATTTTCCAAAACACTTTTTCCCATAAAATCTATGATTTCGATTTTTTCGGGCTGAAAGGTATTCCATTCGATTTGGAGGCTTTCATGGGCAGGGTTTGGAAATAGCTTTACAACATTTTGAGCTTCGGTTTCTACTCCCGTTGCCCAACAATGCTGTTCGTATAAGATTTGTACTTCATCTCCTGTTAAAGCACGTCTATAAATGCGCACATCATCTATACTGCCATTTGTGAAGTACCCATTAGAATTACCTACCCTTCCAATAAAAAGGTTTTCATTGTTACTAATCATGTTTCCAGAGTAATTCGTAATCGCTTTTATTTGGCTGTTAATGTATAATTTTAACTGCGAATTATCGTAAGTTCCAACAATATGATACCAGGTATTGAGGGATGGAGGACCAAAAGAGGTACTTTGAGGCGTTCCGCCAAAATTGATTTGAAAGGTGAATTTTTCGTCCAAAGGATTAAGGGTAAAGCAATCATTCACAGGAGCAATGGGCGAATTATCTGCACAGAAAAGTCCATAAAAGCCCACATTTCCATCACTCCCTTTTCCAACAATAAAATTCCCTTGGCAGGTGTCAGTACTAAATGTTGTAAGTTTTACCCAAACAGATAAACTGACTTCACTTATCATATTTAGAGAGTCGCAAACAGCAACTTCTATACTACTACTTGCCCCATTAAACGCAAGTGCTTTGTTGGAAGTATTACACAAATCTGAAGTAGGTAATGCCAATGTCCCAAGACCAAAATTACAATGTCCTGTCATTTCATTTGCATTCCCATCTAAAGGATAATGAGCCACAAGCCTATCTGTTGGAATTTGAGCATAAGAAAATTGAATAAGCAAAAAAAAAGCAATACTGAATTTGAATGAGTTTGTTTTCATTTTATTGGTTGTTTAAATTGTGAACTATTTTAATTTGCATTGCTGCTAACGGCTGGCGTTGCCGATTTGCCGCCGAGCTTAGGCTTTGTGCTTCGGCTGGGCGGCATTTTCGGCAATGCTTATGTTGGCAGAGTTTTTTATTTAATTTGTATTTCATCATCCGTATCTGAAATGTAACGATTTACCAAAACTATATTTTCAGAACTTATTGTATCTATTCTTATTGTTCTGAATAATGTATAATTTATACCTGTTTCATTTCGCATATTTAAACACCCATACAAATAAATAACATCTGACTTATTTCCAGAACTTGGCTTTCCTAATAGTTTTATTAAGTCTTTTTTGGGATAGCCTACGAAACATTTTGATTTAATCCCTTTGTTCAATAGGTAATCAAAATAGATAAATGCCGTAAATTCTGAAAGCCTTACAATGGAATCAGGTATAGTGTATTGCCGCTTTTTATTGTCAAATCGCCAATTCTGTTTCACATAATCTAACCACAATTGACAAGGATTGTCTTGCTTTTCCGTGCATTTGGGCGCACCCAATGCAAGGAAAATAACGGGTAGAAAAATATAGATTAGCTTTTTCATCTCTGAATCCATAATTTTTGCGTACCTTGTTGCGTATCAGTTTGCAGATAGAGCAAGTATATCCCATTAGGAATCTCTATAACCTGAATTTCTCTTGTATTTCTGCCTATATCAGCCTTCCCAAACTCCCATGTTTTTAGTTTTCTCCCAAGCCTATCAAAAAGATAAAGTGTATAACTTTCGGCTTTTTGAGAGTCCCACAACAAGTTAAATGTAC